>JAAZOO010000367.1 GCA_012797715.1 Geobacteraceae bacterium
AGACTGGGAAAAGGAATGCGGCACGTTTTCCGGCGGGTGGCAGATGCGGATTGCCCTTGCAAAGCTCCTTCTCCGCAAGCCGAACGTGCTGTTGCTGGACGAGCCGACCAATCACCTTGACATCGAGGCGCGAAACTGGCTGGAGGAGTATCTGGCTGCCTATCCACACGCGGTCGTTCTTGTTTCCCATGATCGATTCTTCATGGACAGGGTGTGCAGGAGAATTACCGAGGTGTGGAACAGGAACCTGACGGATTATCCTTGCATTTACAGCAGGTATCTGGTGGAGCGGGAGGAGAGGGTTGCCAGGCTGCGGGAGGAGAAGCGGAGACAGGATGAGGAGATCGGGAAGATGGAGGACTTCATTTCCCGCTTCCGCTACAAGGCGGACAAAGCCGCTCTTGTTCAGTCCCGTATCAAGCAGCTCGAAAAGATGGAAAGGATAGCCCTTCCCCCGGAACGCAGGAAAATCAGGTTCACGTTCCCCGACCCCCCGCGGAGCGGCAGGGTGGTTCTCGAGGTTACAGACATCACCAAATCCTACGGCGATCTGGTGGTGCTGGACGGTATTTCCCTTGTTGTTGAAAGGGGTGAGCGTATTTGTCTCGTCGGGCATAACGGCGCGGGCAAGTCCACCTTGATGCGCGTTCTTGCGGGTGACGGATTCCAGAAAGGGGAGCGCAGGCTCGGCGCCAGTGTCTTTCCGGACTACTATGCGCAGGATCAGCCTTCCTCTCTTGACGGAAATCGCACCGTATTCGAGGAAATCCTTGCGGATGCGCCCTACGATCGGGTCCCCGCCCTGCGGGATCTTTTGGCGAGCTTTCTTTTTACCGGAGACGACATTCACAAGCGTGTCGCCGTCCTGTCCGGAGGGGAAAAGAGCAGGCTGGCGCTGGCCAAGATGCTCCTTCGGCCATCGAATCTCCTCCTTCTCGATGAACCGACCAATCATCTCGACCTGTTCAGCAAGGACGTGCTGCTGGATGCTCTCCGCTCCTTTCCCGGAACGGTGGTGTTCGTTTCCCACGATCGTTACTTCATCAATGAGCTTGCTACCCGTACCGTTGAAGTGGCGGGAGGGAAGATACGCTCGTTTCCGGGTAACTACGAAGATTACCTGGAAAAAATTGCTCTCGAAACCGATGCCCGTGATCCGTCCGGAGGACGAAAAACAGGCAGCCCGTCATGTTTGAAGGGGCCTGACAGGGATTCCCGTAAACGGGAGCGGCTTGTCTCGCGTGAGGAGGAAAAACGTCGGCTGCGCGAGGAGAGGACGCGGATGAGAAGGCTGGCAGAGCTTGAAGCACGGATTGAGGAGTCGGAGGAGCTGTTGGCGAACCTGGAGAGGGACATGGAAGACCCGGTTTTTTTTCGCGACGCGGACAGGGCTCGAGAGGGGGCCAGGGAACATGCCGGCCTTACCGAGTTGATTGCGAATCTGTACGAGGAATGGGAGTCTGTCCAGGCGGAGATTCCGCGGGATTGAAGACCCAATCGTCGATGCTTTTCCAAGGGAGCAAGAACCTTCCTGTCTTGACAGGGGGGAGAAGGGTGCTAGCATTCCGGGTACCGGACTGTGCGCCGGCATTTGCAGCCCCGTTCCAGCCTGATTGAGGTATCGCCATGTCCGAAACCGCATTTTCATCGATTCCTGAAGTGCTGCCGCTGTTTCCACTGCAGGATATGGTCGCGTTTCCCTACATGATGTTTCCCCTTTTCCTGAATGAGGATGATATCCCGCCCTTTGAAGAGGCGATGCGCTTTCAGAACCTTATCGCTCTGTTCCGCAAACGCGGCGAACCCCGGGATCCCTCTCTCCCCCCCTATTTCGAGACCGGTACCGTCTGCAAAATCAACCAGTTCGTCAAGCTTCCGGAGGGAGGAGCGAAGGTGAACCTGGAAGGGATTGCCCGGGTACGCCTGGAGGGGGTTGTCCTCGAGTCTCCGCATATTCTCGCCCGTGTGCAAGTGGTGAGGGAATTCACCGAGAGGTCGGTGGTCTCCGATGCATTGATGCAGAGTCTCAATGCCCTTCTCAAGATAGCGCTTTCCTATGGAAGGCCGTTGCCGGACGATGTTCTCAAGATGATAGACTATATCGACAACCCGGCGCGTTTTTCCGATCTGGTTGCGCTCTACGTGACCCTCCCCCTGGATGAGCTGCAGGACCTCCTTGATACCGCCGATCCCGTCGAGAGACTGAAAAAGGTCTACATTCACCTGACCAATGAGGTGCAGCGTCTTCAGGTCCGCGGTGAAGTGCAGGCCGAGGTGACGAAGCGTGTCGGAAAGACCCAGAAGGAGTACCTGCTGCGTGAACAGATGAAGCAGATCCAGGAAGAGCTGGGAGAGGATGCTTCGCGGGCATCGGAGCTGGCTGATTTGAGGAAAAAGATTGTCTCCGCCGGTATGCCCGACCCTGTGCGGAAGATTGCCGACAAGGAGCTGAAACGATTGGAGAGGATTAACCCTGCCTCTC
>JAAZOO010000368.1 GCA_012797715.1 Geobacteraceae bacterium
GATGTCGACGGCAACCATTCGGGACATCCGTTCCCCTTTCTGTGTCATACTGTAGTCGGAGACCATGCGGGTGGTTATCCTGATCTGACCGCCTGATTCGACCGCTTCCAGCGCGTTTTTGATGAGATTGAGAAAGAGTTGGGTAAGAAGCGATTCGTCGGCACGTATTGGCGGAATGCTCAGATCAAACTTTTGCTGGAAGGCGACCACCTTCTCTCCTGCGGCCTTCTTCTGGAGCATGACGATGTCCCCGATTACCCGGTGGAGATTTACCTGTTCCAGAGCCAGCTTGCGCGGTGATGTGAGGCTCAGTAGCTCTTCCACGATCTTGTTTACCCTGCCTGCCTCCTTGAGCATGATGGAGGTGTATTCACGAAGTTCGCTCCCTTCGGGAAGCTCCCTTTCTAGAAGCTGGGCCGCTCCCTTGATCCCCCCCAGGGGGTTCTTGATTTCATGGGCAAGGCCGGCCGCGAGGGCGCCGAGGGTGGAAAGGCGGTCCGCCCGGCGGACTGCTTCCTCCAGTTCCCTGATGTTGGTGAGATCCCTTAGCACGAGAACGACCCCGATCCGTTCTCCATCCGCAAGAAGAAGGGGGGATGTGGTTGCGTTCACCGGAGTTGCATGGGATCCCTTCGTCAGGACCACATTCTCATGGTCGGAGATGGTCATGCCGGTTTCGGCTGTCTTAGCGACCATCTCCGTCAGGATATGCTCGCTCCCGAAAAATGCTGAAAAGGGGGAGCCTTCCGCCAATCGCCGCGAGATGCCGGAAATTTCTTCCGCAGCGGGATTCATGAAGGTGATGCACCATTGTCCGTCAATGACGATCACCCCGTCTCCCACGCTGTCGAGGACGTTCTCAAAATATTCCGTAACGAGATTTTCAGACGTTTTCATCGTCCATTCCGATGAAGAATGCGTCGACAGCTTCCCGCAATTCTTTGATTTCCCCGATTGTGTTACAGAGCGAACGGAAGCGGGCGGCGCCGGCAAGTCCCTTTACGTACCAGGAAAGATGCTTTCGCATCTCCCGGACAGCGGTTTGTTCGCCGTACAGTTCCCGGAGAGAGTCCAGATGCTTGAGCACCGTGGAATGCCGTTCGGCCCTAGTCGGGGCATGTGGTTTTCCGCCCCCCATGATGTCCGCGGCTTCCCTGAAAATCCAGGGGTTGCCGAGGGAACCGCGAGCCACCATCACACCGTCGCAACCGGTCTTTTCGAACATGGCGATGATGTCTCTGGAGGAAAAGATGTCGCCGCTGCCGATGATGGGAATGCGCGAAGCCCGTTTCAGTTCCCGCAGTTTGTCCCAGTCGGCGTGTTCGCTGAACATCTGGGTTCGCGTGCGGGGGTGGAAGGTGATCGCATCGCATCCCTCCAGTTCGGCAATGCGCGAAATTTCCAGAAATGACGTTTCCCCGGAATTCCACCCTGTCCTGATTTTTATGGTTAGAGGAATCCGTATGGCTTTTCTCACCGCCCGCAGTATGGCCGCTACCGCCTCGGGCTTGCGGAGAAGGGCGCTTCCGGAGCCTCCCGAAACCACCTTCTTGACCGGGCATCCCATATTGATGTCCACCACGTCGCACAGGTGTTCAACCCGTCGTGCGGCCTCGGCAAGTGCTTCCGGATCTTCACCGAAGAGTTGTATCCCCAGGGGCCGATCGCCGGCATTGCTGCGCAACAGCGTGACAGTGTTTTTCCCGTCGCGGATGAGGCCTTGGGCGCTGACCATTTCGGTAAAACAGAGGGGAGCCCCATATTCCCGAGCCAGAGAGCGAAAGGGAAGATCCGTTATGCCCGCCATGGGAGCCAGCAGGAGGGGGGGGGATATTTCAAGCGAGCCTATGGCGAGGCGTGAGAGCATGACCGGCACTGTTCCCGTAGCAGATTCAAGTGTGCTTAAA
>JAAZOO010000369.1 GCA_012797715.1 Geobacteraceae bacterium
CGGCAATCGGAGAGAACGAAGGATGCCTCCAACTGCCGAATCTAGGTTCATTCTTCTTTCCATACGATTTTTTTCCTGGAAACAATACCATTACAGGTGTTGCAGAAGAATGACGCGCTGCATTTGGAACAGAATTGCAGTTTTTTGTGGCATACCGGGCAGTAAGGCTCAACGTCGAACTCGTCGTACGGGGTATACCCGTCGCACTGCAGGCAGAAAAACCTCACCCCGTCCGGCAGAAGCTCCTTCTTCATTTCCTGGCCGCAATTACGGCATAGTCTCCGTTTCACGACAGTCACCCCCGTTTCCATCGCTTCCAAAGGCCGACCTGAATCCGGCTTTCATTTTTTCTCCACCCCCGAAAGCTTCTTCTTGATGAAAGCCGAGAATTCCTCCTCGTCCGGAAACGATATGGCATCCACAGGGCAAAGCTTTGCGCACGCTTTGCACTCCACCACGCAGTTGTATGGATTCTTCACCCGCGCCTTGCCTGCCGCTTCATGGAACTCCAGGACCTCATTGGGACAGAATTCCACGCATGCGCGGCACCCTGTGCACTTCTCCTCATCCATGGTCGGAAACCATGGAATTTCTTCTCTGGGTATTCCCCGCCACTCTTTCATGTCTGTCCCTCGCTACGGATTCTCCTCGACCATTTTCTTTATGGCAGCGACCGCCTCTTCCGTGGTCTTGTTGCGGATATCGAGGGCCACGTGCTTCTCCTTATCGAAACCGATCGACTCGAACGCGTCACGGAACATCTTTCCCTGCATCCTGGGGTCGCAACCAGCCACGTAGAGTTTTTCCGTCTCGCCGCCCGAAAGCAGCACCTTGATGAACTCGTCACCATCCTCCACACAAAGCTGCGGATGGAGACAGACGTAGTCGAACAGCTTCTCCCGCCTGATGTCGGAAAGTACGGCGAAAATGTCCATTTTGGTAAAGCTGGGACAGGTCCCCTGACAGACGCACAGCACGAATCCTTTCTTTCCCATGACAGGCCTCCTCAGGTGAAAGCATCTTGTACTTCAATTATATTCGCATATCCGGATTAATCAAACACCGATTCGTAAACGCGTTCGTATCACCTGAAATACAGAAAAAAGATCAGGTCAGACATCTCCGGTTTCCAGAATCCCGATATACGGCAGGGCGCGATACCTGTCCGCATAATCCAGCCCATACCCCACAACCCACAGGTCCGGGATATCGAAACCCAGATAATCGATGTGCACCTCCTTTTCAAGTCGGTCCGGCTTCCGGAGGAATACGCAGCTTTTCAGTGAGGCGGGTTTGCGGGCGCTCAGGGTTTCCTGCAGGAAATGCATTGTCCGGCCGGTATCCACGATGTCTTCGACTATCAGGATGTGTTTGCCGGTGATGTCGGTTCGCGTGTCCATGATGAGGCGCAGCGCGCCGGGTGTTGTCTTCTGTCCGTACGAGGAAACCGCCATGAAGTCGATGCGTCTCGGGATGGTCAGGCAGCGGGAAAGATCGGCTAGAAAGATGTAGCATCCCCTCAAGATTCCCACCAAGACCAGCTCATCGACCGCGGCATAATCTTTGGAAATCCGTCGGCCCAGCTCCCGTACCCGTTTCCGGATTACAGCTTCCGTAAAAAGCACTGCGGGTCCTGTCTGCGGCATGGCATCCTCACTCCATTATACGACTCACCGAAGCATCCCCTTTACGATGACATCCACCGCCTGCTCGGGGGTAAGGCCGTGCGACATGAGGGTTTCCATCTGTCACATGATAGCTCCAAACAGCATTCCGGCAATTGTTGAAAGACCGATCACCAGAGACACGAACACCACGGTCTTTTGGGTCCCCATGATGCTGCGGATGACCAGCATGTTGGGGAGCGACAGGGCCGGCCCGGCCAGGAGCAGGGCCAGCGCGGGTCCCTTCCCCATGCCCGAGCCGATCAGACCCTGCAGGATCGGCACCTCGGTCAGGGTGGCGAAGTACATGAAAGCGCCGGCGAAGGAGGCAAAGAAGTTGGACCACAGGGAGTTGCCGCCCACCATGCTCGCAACCCAATGGGAAGGAATGATTCCCTCGTGCCCGACGCGGCCCAGCAGCGCGCCGGCAATCAGCACGCCGAACAGCAAGAGCGGCAGAATCTTCTTGGCGAAATCCCAGGTGGAGGAG
>JAAZOO010000370.1 GCA_012797715.1 Geobacteraceae bacterium
CAATAACCGCATCAAGCTCTCCAATGCGGGCAAGCAACTCGTCCTTCCGGTTGATCGATTCCGCCTCAAGATCCTGCAGCTCACGTTCCCTGTCACCTATTGCTGCCCGCAGGGCATCACACCGCGTGTTTATCTGGAGCATCTGCTCTTCGATTTCGCTCTTAACCTTTTTTGCTGCAGCTATTTCCTTGGATACGGCCTGGTACTCCTTCTGGGTCTTGATATCGCGCAACCTGGTCTCGGACCGTGCAATGGCATCCGTCTCCGCAGCTGCATTCTCTTCAAGAGCCCTTTTTTCGCCTTCCACAGCCTCCAGCTCGGCATTGTGAACGGCAATGTCCTGCCGCATTTCCTCAACCCTTCTTTCCAGCGCAGAAATACCTTCCTGCAAAGACTGCTTCTCACTGCACGCGGAGTCTATTTTCAGATCAATCTCCTGCAACTGCGCCAGCACTTTCACGTTTTTGCCCAAAATCAGCCTCCTGTTTCTCCTTCACGGTACATGATTTTTTTCGTATCCCCGTGGAATTACCGGTACCGATAGGGGTCCCGTTCTTCCTTGCACGCAACCAGCTCCGCGGTCAACCCGCGATCACGCAGCTCCGTTTTCAGCCGCGCGACACATCCTTCCACCATGAGAATTTCCGAGGCAAAGTGACCCATGTCAACCAGAGACAATCCAAGCATCTGCGCCTCACGAGCTTCATGGTATTTCACATCACCGGTTACCAGCACGTCAGCCCCTTGTTTCCGAGCACACCTTACCAGCGAGGAGCCGCTGCCGCCGCACAGCGCTATTCTTTGCACATTCCTGCACCCTTCGCCCACATAGCGAACACCTTCAAGGGAGAATTCATCCTTGAGACGATCGGCAAGACACTCCAGCGAAACCGCTGTCGGCAGGTCACCAATCCTGCCGAACCCCTCCCTCCTCCCCTCATTCATCAGTGGGTACAGATCAATCGCTGGCTCCTCATAGGGATGAGCAGACAGCAGGGAAGAGCGGGCCGCTGCAACATCGGGCGCACGGAGCAGCACTTCAATCCGCGTCTCCTCGGCATACTGGCGTGTCCCAATGGAACCGAGGAACGGCGCGGCGCCTGCAAGGGGTTTGAACGTTCCCGTACCGGAGGTCTGGAATGAACATTCACTGTAGTTGCCCAGGAAACCGCTGAAAGGGAAAAGCGCCTGCAAAACATCTTCCTCATGACCTTTCGGCACAAAAACTGCCAGCTTTACCAACGACTCAACGCTTGTAACGGAAAGCGGCGTGGTGGAAAAGAGTCCGAGCCTGGCGGCAAGAAGGTCATTGACACCGCCGGAGACGATATCGAAATTCGTATGGAGGGAAACGATATTCAGGGAATGCTGCACTGCCTTGGCAACGAGGGCGCCGGTGGGTTCACGAAGGTCTATCTTCTTCTGCGGGTGGAACAGGAGCGGGTGATGGGTGAGAAGGAGTTGACAGCCGCTGTCTATCGCTGCATCAACGGCCTCTTTCCCGGCATCGAGAGCAACCATGATCTTTGCTACCGTCGCGTCGGGATCACCCACTTGCAGGCCGACGTTATCCCATTCCTCGGCGAGCCGGAATGGGGCTATGCAATCCACTATTTCAACAATATCGGTAATTCTGGGGTTCATGTTCCCAGCCAAAAGAAAAGAGTGCAATCTTTTTGGATTGCACTCTTTTCTCGTCTTTCGAGTCGCTATATTTTCTGCACCGGCACTGTACAGGCATCCCCAATCATCCCATGGATCAGGTTGGTGGGCCCACCAGGATTCGAACCTGGGACCTACCGGTTATGAGCCGGTAGCTCTAGCCAGCTGAGCTATAGGCCCGTAAAGTGATTTACTATCATAGGAAATGCGCCCAGCCGTGTCAAGGTTTTTGATTACCGCTCCGCCAATTTTCGTGCCTCCCTGCCAAATTTGCGTTCACACTGACCCGTAAGCCACCCGACCCACGCATCCAGTCCGCTGCCGTCTCTGCAGGATATCTCGAAGAGAGGGGGCATCGGCTTGACGGCGGCGACACCATCGCAGAACATCTTCCTGTCAAATTCCATTGCCTCCATGAGGTCCGTCTTGTTGATCAGCACCGCATCGGCCTTCAAATAGATGGCCGGGTACTTGTAGGGCTTATCATGTCCTTCTGTCGTACTGGCGATGACGATGTTCAGGTCTTCACCCAGGGAAAACTCGGAAGGACAGACAAGGTTCCCCACGTTTTCTATAAAGAGTATTGTTGGGCGTCCATACGTGAATGTGCCGGCTGCCCGCCCTATCATGTTGGCATCAAGATGGCACATGTTGCCTGTGTTGATCTGTTCGACCGGAATCCCCTTTGCTGCCATGACATCGGCATCAATCCGGGAAGCCATGTCACCCTCGATCACGGCAAAGGCGTAGCGATCCCCCAGGTATTCGATTGTCCTGAGGATCGTGCTGGTCTTCCCGGCTCCCGGCGCCGCCATGACATTCACAACCAGAACTTCGTTGGCGTCGAAAAAGTTCCGGTTCCGGAGAGCAAGATTCTCGTTGGCCTCAAGAATGTTCCTGCGTACCTCAATCCGCGCCATCATCCACCTCTATGCTCTCGATATAGAATTCCATACCCTTGTCGGCGATTACGCTCTTCCCACCGCAGACCGGGCAGTGGGCGCCGACGGATCGCCCTGCAAAGACACGATTACAGGTCGTGCACAGAAACTCGGGGGCGACCCGCTTGAACAGGAGCTCTGCGCCTTCCAGGGGAGTATCCCTCGTCATGATAGTGAAATAGAAGGACACCGAATCATCAACAATGCTTGCCAGGTCACCGATAACAAGGGTTATCGCCGTGACGCGGGAAAGGTTTTTTTTTTAACCTCATCGGTGACGATCCGGATAAGTCCTTCCGTAACAGACAATTCATGCATCTTCCACCATCCGGTTCTCTTCTTGGAAAAATAGGTTCATCAGAGGTTACGTGGCAGCCGGTTCAGCAGCTTCCTTCGGCTGCTGCACATGCAGAACCGTGTCTTTCTCGGGAAGGGGAGCGCGGTACTGACTTTCCTGGTACAAACATTTCACCGGGCAGATATCCACACAGACGCCGCAGTAAACGCAGGCAAAGGGATCCACCTTCCATGTTTTCGCCTGTTTGTCGACCTTTATGCACTGGGACGGGCACCTCATCTGGCAGACGCCGCACAGGATGCATTTTTCCATGAGTATTTTCAACTCACCCTTTGAGTGCTGGAACGGCTCCTTCTTCTGAAAAGGGTACAGCCGTGTGGCGTATTTCGTGAACAGATTTTTTAGTACGATCTTTGTCATGAACATGGCGATCTCTCCCGTTGATTATCGTTCCGTACAGCTGATGCAAGGGTCTATGGTCAAAATAAGCACCGGTACGTCGGCGAGATCGCACCCCGGCAACATCTCCAGGAGAGGAGGGATATTCGCAAACGTCGGCGTACGGATTCGCACCCTCTCCAGAAACTTCTTGCCCGAGCCGCGAAGATAGTAGAGGACCTCACCGCGAGGCTGCTCGACGCGGGCAACCACCTCTCCGGAGGGAAGCCCTTTCGGTTTCACCGACAATTCGCCCTGCGGTATCTTGGAGAAACATTGACGAATAAGATCTATAGCCTGCAAGGTCTCTTTAAACCTGACAACAGTGCGTGCATAGCAATCGCCATCGGTTTCCACCACCGGAGCGAAATCCAGATCGGAATAGGCCGCATACCCCGTCTGCCTCATATCCTGCGCTACCCCGCTTGCGCGGAGGGTCGGACCGGCTGCACCCAGTTCGTAAGCCTTTTCCTTTGTCAGAATACCCTTGCCGACCGTTCTCAGCTTCACCGTAGCGTCGTCCAGGATCGTCGATTTGAGCTGCAAGGTTTCTTTCTCGACAGTTTTGATAGTGTCGAGAATCCATTTGGCTGCATCGTCGGAAATATCCCTACGCACCCCTCCCACCTGGTTGACCGAAAGAATGACACGGTTCCCGGCCGTCTCCTCCTGAAGGTCCATAATCCGTTCCCTGATTCTCCAGAACTGCATGAACAGGCTTTCAAATCCAAAAGCGTCTGCAAACAGGCCCAGCCAGAGAAGGTGACTGTGAATCCTGTGCATCTCCGCCCAAATGGTGCGGAGATAGCGTGCCCGATCGGGAACCTCCAGACCCATCAATGCCTCTATCCCCTGGCAGTAGCAAAGGGCGTGCATGCAACTGCATATCCCACAGACACGCTCCACAATATAGATCATCTGGTTGTGATCCCGTATCTCCGCCAGTTTTTCCAAACCACGATGAACGTAACCCAGCTTGGGGATCGCCTCTTTAACAATCTCATCCTCAATCGAAAGGGTAAGATGCAGCGGTTCCGGCAAAACCGGATGCTGCGGCCCGAATGGTAATACAGTCCTTGCCATGTAGTATGCCTCCTATTCCTGAACAGCGTGCCTGATTTTTCACTCTCTCACATGTTCGGCACCGTGCGCTGCGAAGCGCGCTCAAGCCCTCTTGATGCCGATAGTACAGAAGGGTGTTTTCTGCACCTCTTCATCGCTGTACAGCATCCCTTGAAAATCCAGGGGAATGCCGTCAAAATCGACGCCGAAGTGCTCATTGATTTCATTTTCCACGAGAAAGGCGCAGGAGTATACCGAGGCAACACTGGAAATCTTGCTTCCCTTGGGAACGTATACCTTGAGATTCCTGAGCTCCAGGTCCTTGTCAAAGTGGTAGAGTACGCACACACTGTCTTCCAGTTCCGCAGAAGACATGGTAATAAATCTGAATCCTTCGTCTTTCAGCGCCCTGGACAGTGTAATAACCTCATCGGGCCGAATCTCCGCCGTATTCTCTTCCGTTACGACAATCGAACTACCTATCATGGAACAAGCCTCCTTGTTTCTCGCTATCGCGCCTTGATTGCTGATTGGGTTTTTTCCAGTCGTTCGAAAATGCCCTTGTCGACCTTTTTCCCTTTTTCCGCCAATTTACCCAAAGCAATGACAACGCCGTCGATTATGGCTTCAGGCTTCGGCGCGCACCCTGAAACATAGGCATCGACCGGAATTACCTGGTCGACTCCCCCAACTACGTTGTAGGCTTCCCGAAATACACCTCCGGATGTTCCGCAGGCACCAATTGCAACGACAACTTTCGGCTCGGGCATCTGGTCGTAGACGTTCTTGAGAGCTTTCTTGTTTCGATGATTGACGGTCCCGGTAACTACCAGGATATCGGCATGCTTGGGATTCCCTACATTGATAATTCCGAATCTTTCAATGTCGTAAACCGGCGTCAGGCACGCCAGCACCTCTATATCGCAGCCGTTGCAGCTTCCACAGTCGAAATGGATCAGCCAAGGAGATTTGATTCGTGATGTAGATATTAGACTCATAATCGGTACCCTCTTAGTAATCTAGATGGGAAAAATTATCTTGCATTCTTTACTCCGCCAACCGGTTTGTTACTTCAATTTCGCATAAATCCAGAAATAGTTGGCAAATGACATGAGCAGCCCTCCGGTCCAGGCATGGGGCAGCATCCACCTCCACGTGAGGCGGGCGGTAATATTGTCAACCAGCATTTCTAAAAAGTAGGTGACCACGATGAGCACCGTCATCCAGAGATAGCTTGTGTGCCAGAAGAGAGCGCACAGTCCGAGTATGAAAACCGTTTCATACCAGTGGGAGATCTCGATGACTCCCAGGTATGGGCCGGAGTATTCGGTCATTACTCCTTTGACGAGCTCCTGGTGTCCATGGTGAGAGCTGGAAAGATCAAAGGGAGACTTCCGCAGCTTGATAACGATAGCGTATCCAAGAACAACGAAGAGAAGGGGAAGCGAAATCAGTAACGGCTGGTGGTAAGACGAAACAATCTGAGATATTTTGAAGCTTCCGGTCTCGAGATAGATACCTACGAATACGAGGATGATAAGCGGCTCGTAGGTAAGCATCTGGATCAGCTCCCGTTGCGCCCCAACCTGGCTGTACGGAGACTCCGCCGCCAGCGCGCCTATAACAAGGAAGACGCCGCCAACCGCGAGCACGAAGAATATAAGCAGCAGGTCCGACTGCAGAGCAAGGAGAACAACCGTCAGAATATTGGCCGCCAGATACATGTATGCGCAAAAAATCTGCCAGTAATTGACGACCATCTTCTCCTTGCCGAACAGCTTGAACACATCATAGAAAGGCTGAAGAATCGGGGGACCGTACCTGCCCTGGAGTCGTGCCGTGACCTTCCGATCAATCCCTGCAACCAGGCCGCCAATGAGCGGTGACAAGAAAACTGCAGCTACAACGGCAATCACGTCCACTGTGTTCATCGTACAACCTCCCCAAACATTACGATCAAGATGATGAGTGAAAGTATGTTAATCCAGTAAGATATCTTCTCTTCCCCTATGAATTGATGGAGATAGACATTGCCTGCCAGGTAGTCTCTCCAGGAGTTCATGTGGCTTCTGAACTTGGGTTGCATCGGATCAGGATAGTGCTCACCGCACATGTACGGCGCGCTGATAACCCTGTGCCCGCTCTGGTGCGACGCAAGAACAGCCAAGAGATAGGCGATGATGGACACAAGGAACACGGGAAGGATGTAAAATGCTCCGACACCGCTCGTAAGTCCGAAGGCCCCGGTCTTGAACGGCTCGACAAAAAGTCCCGGCCGGTAGGACGATACGACCGGATCAACAAGGATGGTGTATATCCAGGGAACCGCCATACTGAGTACGATCGCTCCAATAGCAAGAAGAACCAGGGGGACCTTGATGGAAACCGGATCCTTCCATTTGGAAGTGGAATAGAAACCTCTGAACATCGTCAGCAGGGTGAACTTGAGGGCAGACTCCTTCCTGACCTCCTGCTGCTTGAGCTGCGGTCCGCTCACAAAAAGACCTGCCCACCGTGCCCAGAACAGAACCGTCAAGCCGCTTCCCAGGGCTACCATTACAACGACCCAGGGAATGTTGGCGGCCGCCTCGATGGCCATCCACTTGCTCATGAGAGCCCCGAAGGGTGGAAGCATCATGGTCAGGATGCCGATTATCGTGATGCGGGAGACGGCCGGCATGCTGTTGTACAGACCGCGCATGTCCTCGATATCCCTGCTGCCGATGGCATGCTCGATGGTTCCGACACAGAGGAACAGCAGGCCCTTTGAAACGGCATGGAAAATTATGAGAAGGACTGCAGCAATAATGGCGGCAGGTGTATTGATCCCGGCACAAGCGATAATCAGACCCAGGTTCGCGATGGTCGAGTAGGCAAGTATTTTCTTTCCGTTACTCATATTCACCGCCAAGGCAGATGCGGTTAGGAAGGTAAAGGCACCGAAGGTCGCAACCATGGTGCTCAGATATGTCCCCTGAAAGCCCGGAGCCAAACGGACCACAAGGTAAACGCCGGCCTTGACCATGGTGCTGGAGTGCAACAGCGCGGACACCGGAGTCGGTGCAACCATGGCGCCACACAGCCAGCTCTGGAAGGGTACTTGCGCAGACTTGGTGAATCCTGCGAAACAGAGAAGAGCGAACGGCAGCAACAGGAACCCTGTCAGTTCAGGGCTGTGATTGATGAGCTTTTGCAAAGAAAGATATTCCACGGAGTTTGTCTTGTAATAAATAGCGATTATCGCCGCGACAAACGCCACGCCGCCCGTCATGTTCATCCACAAGGCCCTGGTCGCGTTTCTGATTGCAATCTCCGTGCGGTCATGCCCGATAAGCATGAAAGAACAGAAGGTTGTAACTTCCCAGAAGAAATAGAGCCAGAGCAGGTTATTGGAAAACACCAGTCCGTTCATTGCGCCCAGGAAAAGGACGAGGAAGAAGAAAAAACGCGGCTGACGACTCTTCTTCAGATGCAGGTGATGCTCATGCTCTTCCATGTAACGGATACCGAAAATGCAGATAAGCGAGCCGACAATGGAGATAATCAGATTCATGATGAGGGCAAGCCTATCGATGTAGAATGCCGGTGACAGCTCCACATGGGGCGCCATTTTCAATTCGAAATAGGCAAGCGGAACAATCTGGAGAAGGGTAAGAACAATCACGAGGGGATTGCCGAGCTTGAAGGCAATTCCGAGAATGATGAACAGCAGCGCAAAATCGGCTGCGGTAATGAGAAGGTTGACATCAAGCCCCAACAGGGTGTGGGGGGTATACTCGCAAGGGCCGATGTTAAAGAGCATAAGCGCACTTATCGTCAGAACAGCTCCCGTCGCGACGATAATAGCGGACCGCGCGCCCGGGCTCTTGATCAAGTAGCAAAGCAGCCCGGCAATACACGGCAGCAAAATGCTGACACCAACTAATCCTTCTACCATCTTGTACCTCCCTTCAGCAGAAAAAACAGCTCATCCGTTTTTCTCCGTGCCATGGCCTCTCCTTTCACTATTCTTTGCCTGTCGAATGCCCCTCAATCCTCAGATTTTCAGCTTTAGTAAATTAACCCAGAGTAAAGTGCCCAACTTAGGGAGATACCGACGGCGTTTGTAACTACGCTGCAAATCGACTAATGTTATTCCCGGCACGTTTGCGCTGTCAAGATATTTTTAGCTAAAATCAAATTAGTTTATTTGGAATTGATTTTTGTTGGTTCAGTTTTTATCCAAAATAAAACATGTCCTTCCTAAAAAAGCCAGAAATAACACCCTTGACA
>JAAZOO010000371.1 GCA_012797715.1 Geobacteraceae bacterium
GCTTCCCGGAATATGTGGACGGCCGCTATCTCTACCGCACCACGCCCGACTATTTCGCGGACCGCGGCCTGGAAACGGTCCGGGCCGGGGCAAACCTGGTGGGAGGATGCTGCGGCACCACGCCCGAGCATATCCGCCGGCTGGCGGATAGGATACGCGGCAGCAAGCCTTCCGCCAGGATTCTCGCGGAGCCCGCGCCCCCTGGGCCGGAAGCCTCAGGGCACGCTCCGGTCCGGACCGGCTTCCTGGCTGATTGGGGACGCAGGACCGTCGTCACCGTGGAACTGGACCCGCCCAGGGGTCTCGATTGCAGCCGGGTTCTGGAAGGATGCCGCGTCCTGCGGGACGCCGGGGCCGACGCCATCAATATCGCGGAGAACCCCCTGTCGCGGGTCCGCTTGGGGAATATCGCCCTTGGGGAACTGATTCAGCGGGAGGTGGGCATCGAGGTTATCGTTCATATCACCTGCCGGGACCGGAACCTCATCGGCCTCCAATCCGACCTGATGGGCGCAAGCCTGCTGGGGATCCGTTCCATCCTCGCCGTGACCGGCGACCCCGCCGGCATGGGGGAGCAGAGCGAGGCGTCGTCGGTCTTCGACGTAAACTCCCTGGGGCTCATCGCCCTGCTGCGCGACCTGAACGGGGGCCTGAACGGCGCCGGAAACCCCATCGACCGGGGAACCGGTTTCACCATCGGCGCCGCCTTCAATCCGAACGTCAAAACAATGGAAACCCAGATTGCGCGCCTGAAAAAAAAGATTGCAAACGGTGCGCAGTTTGTCCAGACACAGCCCCTCTTCGACCAGGAGAGGCTCGATACCATGCTGCGGCTGACCGGCGGCATGGGGGTCCCCATCCTGCCGGGAATCCTTCCCCTGGTGAGCGAGCGGAACACGGAGTTTCTCCACAACGAGGTCCCCGGCATCGTCATCCCCGACGAGATACGGGCCAGGATGCGGGGAAAGGGGAAGGAAGAAGGGGTCCGGGAAGGGCTCGCCATCGCCCGGGAATTCATCGACGCGGCGCTGGGTCGGGTGGGAGGCTTCTACATCATTCCGCCGTTCGGCAATCATGCTGTCGCCGCCGAACTGGTGAGGCATATCAGGGGAAAAACACTACCCTGAAAACCGCAGGTGAGGCCGTTCCCTTGGGATGACTTCACATGACGGCAAAGAGACTATCCGCGGAGGGAAGGAACAATGCTGCTCAGAATCACGCTGGTGCTGTCGGTCATCGCCCTGATGGTCGGCTGTGAAACAATGCGGAACAACAAGATCAGCTGGCAACTGGAAGAAAGCGCAAAAAATTACAACCTCCTTATGCGGTGGGACGAGCTGGACAAGGCCGTGCTCCTGTACCCTCCCGACTCCCTGCGGGAGGAGTTCCGGCGCAAGGCGCAGAACGCCAAAGGCGTGAAGGTCACCGATGTCCGGGTGAAGAGCCAGGTCTGCTCCCCCGCAAAGGGGGAAGCGACTGTGGTGGTGGAGATAGAGTATTTCCGGGAGCCGTCCGTTACGGTGAGGACCGTGGAGTATGTGCAGAACTGGCGGTATGTGGAAGAAGGGAAGGACAACCGGACGTGGAGGCTCATGACCCTGCCCCCTGATTTCAGGTGACAAGGACGAATGCGCGGTAGAGGTAACTGCGGAACCCCATCCCAGGGGCTGAAAAGACCGGAGAGCCCGCCGCAGGGCTCTCCGGTCAGCAAGATCACTCCGTCTTCACTTTTCCCTGCCTTCAGCGAAGGGGGGTCATGGTCATGATCCGCCTGGCAAGCTCGGGGTACGTGGCGACGAATCTGAGTTCGTCGTCCGTCAGGGGTTTCTGGGTGTGGACGTTGGCGTAGCGCACCAGCTCCAGGATGTCGTTCGCTTCCTTGTCGTTGCGGAACTCGATCTCCAGCTTTCCATAGACGTTGCGGAACCCCTTGATGCCGCTGTACTCGCCCGCCGTGATCTCCCTGCCCGTATCGATGATCTCCGGCTCGCCCCTTCCCAGCTCCTCGAAATCATACAACTCGTAATTGCGCCGATCTTTCAGGGCGCCGTCCGCATGAATGCCCGACTCGTGGGCAAAGGCATTGGCGCCGACCCCCACCTGGTTGATGGGAATGGGAACCCCGAAGGCATAGGAGGCGTATTTGGCAATCTTCCACGCCTTGGTCAGGTCCACCCTCTCGTCCAGGTGGTATTTTCCGGCAAGTCCGCTCGCCTTCTTCACCGCCAGGATCACGGACACCAGGTCGGCGTTTCCGGCCCGTTCCCCCATGCAGTTGATGGCGGTATTGATGTAGGCGTCCACTCCGCCGTCGTTTGCCCCCTGTGCGCCGGCCACCGAGCAGGCGACCCCCAGGCCCAGGTCGTTGTGGCAGTGAAGCTCGATGGGAAGCCCGACCTCCTCGGCCAGCATCCGCACCCGGCGATAGATGGTGAACGGATCGTCATACCCCAGGGTATCGCAGTAGCGGAACCGGTCGGCGCCGGCTTCCTTCGCGCCCTTGGCGAAGCGGACGAGAAACTCGTCGTCGGTGCGCGAGGCGTCTTCGGCATTCACCCCGACAATCTTCGCGCCCAGCTTCTTCGCCAGTTGCACGTTGCCCGCCATGATATCCAGCAGGTTCGGAAGGTCCGGATTCTCCTCGGGAGTTCTCACGATGCGGCCGCTGAATTTTCCATCGGTCATCAGCTGCGAGGTGGAAATGGAGAGATTCACGTGCTTCAGTTTGCCCGTCTCGAAGGAGTTCTCGATCTCCTCCTTGCGCATGGGGCACCAGCCGCTCAGGTTGATGGGGCTCAGCACGCCCATTTCCGCGAGTTCCAGATTGGCGGCGATATAATTCTTTTCATGGTGGGTATAGGGAAAGCCGAACTCACTCTGGTGGATCCCCATTTCGTTGAGATAGAGATTGATTATGGTCTTTTCC
>JAAZOO010000372.1 GCA_012797715.1 Geobacteraceae bacterium
CTCCAACCCGGTGCAGCAGCAGCGCTGGCAGAATTTTCTGGACGCCTTTTCCTTCCCGTCCTCCATGCCGGACATGGTGAACCTGAAGTACCTGGTGTACGAACCGTCCCAGTACCAGCGGGAAAAGCCGCACCTGGGAGACAAGTACGTTCCGGTGTTCCGCTCCCCGGATGGAACGGAACTGGTGCTGGAAAACCGTTCGGTCATGCCCAAGGCATGGCTGGTCCCTGCAGCCGGGGTAGTGGATGATCCGCGCCGTTCCCTGGGCGTTCTGCAGAGTCCGGGCTTCAATCCGTGGCGGGTCGCCCTCGTTGAAACCCCGCCGCCCATCCCCCTTGGCGATCCCAACGCCCCGCCGTCTGCGGAGCCGGGGCCGGTGAAGGTCCTCCGCTACGAGGGGGAACGGATCCATGTGGAAGCGGCCCCGACACGCAATGCCCTGCTGGTGCTGGGCGAGAAGTATTACCGGGGATGGCGTGCCGCCGTGGACGGGAAACCGGTTCGAATCTATCCGGTCAACCATGTGCTGCGCGGCGTCTACCTGACTCCGGGGAAACACACGGTGGATTTCGTCTTCGATCCGCTTCCCTTCAAGATAGGGAAATGGCTGACCCTGGCTTCCTTCGCCTTCTTCGGCGTGATGCTGGGGAGGGACGTGTGGAAAAGAAGAGTGAAAAGGTATGGGTGAAGAGACTGTTGACGAGCTGCGGAGGCATGGGCTGCGCGTCATCCAGCCGCGCCACGGCTACCGCTTTTCCCTGGACCCGCTCCTTTTGTGTGATTTCGCGGCAGTCCGTGAGGGGGAGGACGGGGTGGACCTGGGAACGGGATGCGGGGTGATCCCGCTGATCCTGGCTCGGTCGGCCGCAGGGGTCAGGATGAGCGGAGTCGAATCCCAGGAGGCCATGGCGGGACTGGCGGCCCGCAATGTGGAAATGAACGGCCTCTCCGGCAGGGTCACCGTGCTGCATGCTGATGTCCTGCACGTGAAGGGCCACTTCCGGCCGTCCTCCTTCGACCTTGTTGTCTCCAACCCCCCCTACCGGAAGCGGGGCACCGGCAGGGTGAGCCCGAAACCGGGCCGGGACAACGCCCGCCACGAATCCACGGCATCCCTCCCCGATTTCCTTGCAGCCGCCAAATACCTGGTGAAGCTGGGCGGGCGGATCTGCTTCATCTTCCATCCGTCCCGCCTGACGGAATTCATTGCAGAGGCGGCCGTGCTGAAACTGGCCGTTTCCCGGCTGCGCATGGTGCACGGGAGCGCGGAGAGCGAGGCCCGCATGTTCCTGGTGGAGATGGTGAAGGGGCGGAAGTCGGATACGCGGGTTCTCCCGCCGCTGTTCGTCTATGACAGCGACGGCGAGTATTCGGCGGAGATGGAACGGATTTTCGGGGATGCGGATTCGCCCCATTGACGGATGGACTCCGGGGCGTGCGCGGGGATCAGGGCTTGGAGGACAGGTGCTTTGCCAGAAGTTCCGCGAAAACGCTGCGCAGTTCCGGGTTCGTAACGGATTCTACGGCCGCGGAGATGGCCTCTTTCTCCTGGGGGGACAGTTCCCGCTTCTCGGGTCTTTTCGCTTTCACCGGCTGTTCCGCCGCAGACGGCCGTCCCGCCTTCAGGTATATCTCCCGCACCAGGTCCCTTCCCAGGCGTTCGTTCAGCCGTTGGGCGATGTCCCTCTTCATGAAATTCAGTTGCTGCATCCAGGGCGCACTGTTGACCATCACGGTGAGAACGCCGTCCTGGAACCGCGAGGGGCGAGCCTTTGCCGAAATCTGACGCCCCACGGTCTCATCCCACACCCGCCAGATGCCCGCCTCTTCCAGGCGTTTTTCCATGGGCTTTCCCCGGAACGCTTCGGCCAGCAGGGCCGAGACCTGTGTCGGATACCCTTTTTTTCTCTCTGCCATGGGGAAAAGGATACTACGTATTTGCGAGGGGGAGAAGAAAAATTCCCGTTGGGAAGCATCCGAAAATCCGATGACGATTGAACCTAAAACAGGCAGTTGGAGGTATCCGCAGAGAGCGACTCTGTCGTATTTCGTTGCTGCTCTTAGCGAAATGGAGCGGCCACAGCCGATACTGTCCGAACCAAAAAGGGTGAGTGTATCGGCTGTAGTGAAATGAGCCTAGAGCAGGAGAAAGACGGCAATCGGAGAGAACGAAGGATGCCTCCAACTGCCGAATCTAGGTTGAACCGGGCGAAAGGGGGAACCCTTTCCTTCGTCGGCACCGGGCAGGTGACCTTGCTCTTCCGGCCGGGCAGCCGGTGGAAGGGGGGGCGGGAGGAATCCGTTCTCCGTCATACTCCCGCCCCCGGCCCACGTATCATTTCCTGCATCTTCTCCTGAGCAGTCCGATGCCCAGCAGTCCCGCCCCCATGAGCAGGAGCGTCGAGGGTTCCGGAACCTGCTCCCCGCCTTCGATGACGGTGCCCCGTACCACCAGGCGGATGGGATCAAAGGCGCCGAAGTAGCCGCTTTCGTTGTACCCCGCAGCATAGAGGATGATGGTATCGGTGAACAGACCGAGCATGGAGGTGTCGATGCGCATCAGGAGATCGTCGAGGCTCTGTCCCGCTCCCAGACCGGAGAAGGATTCGAATCCCTCGAACACGAAATCGGATGCGCCGGACAGGTCGAAGTATCCGGACAGCATGTCGGCCGGTCCCACCGTGTCGTTCACTAGCCGCAGTGTGGAGGATGCGTCTCCCGAACCCCGCAGGATGGAGCCGAAGTCGAGGGTATAGAGTGTTCCGCCGCCGCTGAGCGCACCGTCTCCCGACACGAAAGCGAAATCCGGGTTCGCATAGTTGTTCACCTGGGCCACGAGGTCGATGACCTCTTCCGGCAGGACAAGGTCGGCCATGTCCGGATTGTGGCTCTGGAAAGATGCGGTTGCGGAGCCGGTGAATGCCCCCGCGATGGCCGTATTCAGGGCCACCGTGAAACCGGTGGTGTCGGTCGCACCCGGTGCCACTCCCGCGCCGAGCGTGCCGCTCGCCGTAAACGGACCGCCTGAGCCGCCGAAGGAGCCCTGGAGCATGTCGTTGAGGGAGGTGACCGGCGCAGCGTTGGTTACGGCAAGGGTGCGGGCGGTGACGGTGTCACCCCGGTGAACGATGCCGAAATCGATGGTGGTGCTTCCCACCTGGGCAACAGCCGGTGTGTAGACCTTGCCGGTGAGGGCTACCGTCTGCGGAGCCAGGGCGAAGTCAGGCGCCCCGGTGGTTCCCGTGCCGGTGGATGCCAGAGTCAGGGTCGCTGTGCCGGTCGTGATTCCCGGTGTTGCCGTAGATGCCAGCCCCACGCGGAGGGACGTTGCATCTGCCTGGGCGGCGCCGAGATTGGCGATGCTGCCGCTTGCGGTGAAACCCGGTGATGAGGTGCCGATTCCTGCATTCAGGCCTTCCGTATAGATGTCCGGTGAAGCGTTGATGATGCCGACGCCCGCGGTGGGGAGCCCGTCGCCGACCCGTGCCGCAAGGGTCAGGGTCGGCGTGGTGACGGTGGGGTCAGCCAACCGGTAGACTGCGCCCTGGACAATCACGTTCTGGTCCGCCAGATTGGTGATGGTCCCGCCGAAACCCGTTCCATCGGATCTGAAGCTGATCGTGGCCGTCCCGTTCCGTACCCCTGCCGTGGAGGTGTCTATCCCCACCACAATACTCGAGCTGTCCGTTGCGGAAGGGGCGAGGGGGCCGAAGGAGCCGGAGGCCGTGATTCCCGGGCTCGCCACCGAGGCATTCGCGAGAAGGGACTCGGAATAACCGTCATCGGGCACGGCGTTGGTGATGCTCAGCGGTGCCTGTGCCACTGTTCCGATGCGCAGGTTTCCGAACTGGACCGGCTGCGTCGTGGTGATTACCGGGTTGGCATAGCGTAGCACGGTCATGCTGACGGTACCGCTCACCGGGACATTCTGCGACGCCAATGCAAGAATCCCCAGGCCGCTGGTGCCGGTGCCGTCGGACTCGAAGTTCACGGTCACTGTCCCGGTGACGGTCCCCACGGAACTGGTGTCGAGCCCTACCACCATGCCGGTAGTGTTCGTGGCGCCCGGAGCCAGCAGGCTGATGGAACCGCTGGTGAGAATCCTGGCATCGGAGACTCCTCCGAAACTGGCGTTCAGCATTTCCGAGTAGCCGTCATTGGCTGCCGTGTTGGTGATGGAGAGCGCCTGCTGGACCACATCACCCACATGAACGATGCCGAAATTGACCGGAGCGAGGGTGTTGGGGGCAGCGGTGCGGAACACGCTTCCGCTCACCGTCACGATCTGGGAGGGAAGGGCGGTGATGCCGAGGCCGCTCGTGCCGGCGCCGTCGGAAGCCAGCGAAATGGTGGCGGTGCCCGTCTTGAGGCCGGCGGTCGCGGTGTCGGAGATGCCCACCACGAGACTCCCCGTATCCGTTGCTCCGGCACCCAGTCCGCTGAAGGAGCCCACGGCCGTGACCGGGCCGGTCGTCGGGGCAATGGTTGCGTTCAGCTTCTCGGAGTAGCCGTCCGTGGGTGCCGTATTGGCGATGCTCAGTGCCTGGGTGCCGAATGTCCCGCCTACCCGGACATTGCCGAGTGTGACGGGAGCCGGAGTGTACGGGCCTGCCGCAGCCAGATTATAGGCTGCGCCGGTGATCGTGAGGATTTGGCTGTTGGTGTTGTCGAAATTGTTCACAATCGCAAGCTGTTGGCCGGTGAGAGCGCCGCTGGCGGTGGCGTTGAGGGTCACCGAGAGATCTCCGGTTGTGGTTCCTGCAGTCACCGGTCCCCAGTTCGATGCGGTTACGCCGCTTCCGGAGAGGCGTCCATCGGTGATGTTGCCGCCGTTGGCCGCCGTCTGGATAGCTCCGCGCAGGGCAGGCCCCCCGCTGTTGGTGTTTCCAATCCGGTAGTTCATTGTTACGAGATCGCCCACGTGGATGTTGCCGAAGGAGAGGACCGCATTTCCCGATGTGGGTCCGCCCGCAATGTCGCCGGAAAGCTGCTGGGCCGTGGCGGGGGTTGCGCCGGATGCCAGAATCAGTCCTGACCCGGTGACATTGGCCCGCCGGTTGAAATCGTTGCCGGTGCCGAAGTGGGCGTTCCGGTAATCGGTGGAGACCGTCATGTTGTTGGAACCCAGGGCAAGGCTGTCCGCTGCGCTCCCGTTGTGCACCAGGATGCCCGCGCTGCCGGAGGATCCCAGGGCGAGGCCGCCGTCCGGATCCACCTGCACCGTACCGCTTGGTCCGGTGATGCCGGCAGTTGCGGTGAGAACGCCACCGGTCGCCCGCACTAGGCCGCTGTTGCTTACCGTCACGCCGATGATTCCGAAGCCGTTCACTTCGCCGCCGTTGTCAAGACTGGAAGCGGTGAAGGTCCCGCCGCGGAGCTGGAGTCCCCTGCTGTCTGCGCCGGTATTGGTAAAGGCGCCGCTGGTGGTAAAGGTGCTGGAAGGTCCCACCTGGACGACGCCGGCATTGGAGAACGCCCCTGCCGTGGTGAAATTCCGGCCATTCTGGATGGTGAAGATCCCGTCTGCCGTGTTCGTGGCGAAGCCGGTGAGCGCATCGGTTCCGTTATTCTGTTTCAGGTTGGAGTTGACGCCATCCAGGAGGATGGCGGCTGCGCTGGTGACGATGGCGCCTGTCGGGAGTTGCAGGTTCCCCGGGCTACCGGCTGTTCCGTAGACAGCATACGTCCCGCCGGTCAGGGTCGTTCCGCTGTAGTTCGTCAGGTGGTCCGTGACCAGGAGGGTGCTTCCTGCATTGGCCTGGAGGGTGCCGCTGTTGGTGAGTCCCAGATCATCCCTCGGGTTGATGGTCAGCGACGCGGACTGGTCGGCGAGGATCAGGCCCTGGTTGTTGAAGCCGATGAGGTTGAGTCCCAGTTGCCCGGCCCCCTGGCTGGTGTGGCCCGCGCCGTTGGTGAGGGTTCCCGCGGTGGAACCGTTCAGGATGCGGTTATTGGGATTGTTGCTCATGGTCAGGCTGCCGGGGCCGGCAAGGGTGACGTCGCCGTTGATGCGCAGGTCCGTCGCACCGCCGGCGGAGTTCAAGCGGAGCGTGCCGGTGTTGGTGATGGTTCCTTCCAGGTATCCGGTCTGTCCGTTCTGTACCGCCACCTGGCCGTTTATGGCAAGGTTGGAGAGAGTGGCGCTCTGGAGTTCGATGCTGCCCCCCCCGGAGGTGTTCAGCGTTCCTCCGGAGACGGTGCTGCCCGAGAGAATCACTTTGGAGCCGTTCACGGCTTCAATCAGGCCGCTTGCGCCTCCCGAGGCATTGCTCAGGCTCGTGTCTGTAAGGGTGAGTGTGCCGCCGTCGGCGCGCAGAATGCCTGTATTCAGGCGGCTGACATCGGCCGAGTCCCGCAGGTTGATGGTCAAGCCGGCGCTTTGGCTTGCCACGATGAGGCCCTGATTGTCGAGACCGATTAAATTGACTCCCAGTTGCCCGGCCCCCTGGATGGTGTGGCCCGCGCTGTTGGTGAGGGTTCCCGCGGCGGAGCCGTTCAGGATGCGGTTATTGGTATTGTTGCTCATGGTCAGGCTGCCGGGGCCGGCAAGGGTGACGTCGCCGTTGATGCGCAGGTCCGTCGCACCGCCGGCAGAGTTCAAGCGGAGCGTGCCGGTATTGGTGATGGTTCCTTCCAGGTATCCGGTCAGTCCGTGCTGTACCGCCACTTGGCCGTTTATGGCAAGGTTGGAGAGGGTGGCGCTCTGGAGTTCGATGCTGCCGCTCCCCGAGGTCAATAACGTGCCGCCGCTGATGGTGGTGTCGAAAATTTCCACGAGCGAACCGTTTCCGGCCTCGATGACACCCCCGGTATTTGCGATGATGTTGGAGCTGAGAATCCTCAGTTTTCCGCCGTTCTCTGCCCGCAGGGTGCCGCTGTTGGACCGGACGGGGTTGTTCTCGCGCAGGTCGATGTAGAGGGTGGAACCGTTCACGTTGGCGGTGATCAGGCCCTGGTTGTCCAGCCCCATGAGGTTGACGCCCAGTTGCCCGCCTCCCTGGATGGTGTGTCCGGCGCTGTTGGTGAGAACATTGTCGGTGGGCGTTGCTTCCACACCGAACACGCGGTTGTTGCTGTTGCCGCCGAGGGTGAGCGTGCCGTTTCCGGCCAGAGTCACCGCGCCGACGATGCGGATGTCGGTGGCGCCGCCGGTGGAGCTGAGCTTCAGCGTTCCGTTATTGGTGATCGTTCCCTGAAGGAGGGCATTCTGGTTGTTGGCCACGTTGACGAAACCGGTGTTGGTGACGCTGTTCAAGAGAGCGCCGTTTTGGAGCTGGATGATGCCGGTGCCCGCCGTCTGCAGGGTTCCGCCGGTGATGGCGGTGTTATTGATCTCCACTGTGGAAGCCGTGAGCGCTTCGATGACGCCGCCGGCATTGGTGATGCTGGTGGAGCTGAGAATCCTGAGGACGCCGCCGTTCTCTGCCCGCAGGGTGCCGCTGTTGGCCCGCACGGGGTTGTCGTCCCGCAGGTCGATGGAGAGGGTGGAACCGTTCACGTTGGCGGTGATCAGGCCCTGGTTGTCCAGCCCTATGAAGTTGATGCCCAGTTGCCCGCC
>JAAZOO010000373.1 GCA_012797715.1 Geobacteraceae bacterium
AGTAATTGACCAGCCCTTCGGGACAATCCTGCCAGTCGAACTGAAAGACCGGAAGGAGTTCGAGCGCGGTTATGCCCAATTCCTTCAGATACGGAATCTTTTCCACAAGGCCCGCGAAGGTGCCGCGCTTTTCAGGGGACACGCCGGAATTCGGATTCCTGGTAAAACCCCTCACATGCATCTCATAGAGAACGCTCCGGGAAAAAGGGCGCTTCAACGGGCTGTCCCCTTCCCAGTCGTAGGTGCGGGGATCCGCGACAACGTTCTTCATGGCGGTGGGAGTGTTTTCCCCCCTGCCGCACGCCGCGCGCCGGCTGTATCCGTCCGGAACGGCGACGGCCTTGCCGTAGGGATCGAGCAGAATCTTTCCGGGATCGAACAGCAGCCCCTTTTCCGGCTCATAGGGGCCATGGGCACGGAATGCGTAGATCTGGCCGGGATTCAGGCCGGGGACGAAGGTATGCCAGTAGTTGCCGGTCCTGTTCAGGTTCGGACAAAGAGTAATGACCCGCGAGGGGTGAGTCGAGTCGGCGCTGTCGAACAGCAGGAGTTCCATGGATGTGCAGTTCCTGGAATAGACGCTGAAGTTCACCCCGTCACAGAGCACCGTCGCTCCCAGGGGGTGACTCCTGCCGCGCCGCATAGGGGGCACTCCATTTTGCCCGTCTTCGTCCGGGCTCGCCGGTTCCTGCACGTTCCGGCCATGGTGCGGGGGCGGGGTTGTGCCAATCGGTAGGGTTTGATGGCGTGTCATCGGTTCACCGGCTTGAGCTTCCCTCTGTTCGAGCACTGCTCCCTGATGGCGCGGTCGGAGAGAAATTTCCCCCTGCGACGGCTGAAAGGCGTGGCCGTTGGGCAACAGAAAGTCAGGCAGAGGAGCAAAGGGGTATTTTGGGGAAGCATCAGGTTTGACCCTAAAAACGGCAGTTGGAGGTATCCTTAGAGAGCGACTCTGTCGTATTTCGTTGCTGCTCTTAGCGAAATTGAGCGGTCACAGCCGATACTGTCCGAACCCGAAGGGTGAGTGTATCGGCTGTAGTGAAATGAGCTTAGAGCAGCACAAAGACGGCAATCGGAGAGAACGAAGGATGCCTCCAACTGCCGAATCTAGGTTGACTCTTTCATAGTAAGGGAAAAAAGAGGCCAGTCAATAGAAGAGGCGTGCGCCGGGACCTTTTTCTTTCTGAACAGGCCAAATCCCGGATTCAGGGCAACCTCCGCTCCGGAGATGGGCGTATGTTGCAAAACTGGACATGCACGGGGACGGGGATATACTTAAGCCAATGCTAATGGAGAGAGGGAGAGCGAGGCATGCTGGTCCGGGTAATATACAAGGATCAAACCGCTGGAGTGGTTGAGAAACACCTCCTGGAGGGCCTGATCAAAAAGGGCAGGGTAGTCGCGTATCACCGGGAGGACAGGTGGATATCGGTGGTAAACGGAAAATATGCGAACGGGTGCGGGGGTTCCGCACCGCGATTGAACTTCCGTAAACCGGGCACCCACGATGCCGGGTGAAGACGGCGCTTATGCCCCATCGTGCTCCTTGCGGGTATGAAAATTCCTTCCCACAAGGCCCTGATTCATTTCTTCACGTCCGCCGCAGCACGCTGAGGGGTCGGAAGATACCGCGGATTCTTGCCGGTAATCTCCACAACGGGACCGTCTTCCAGAAGTTCCAGCTCACCGCTGTCCACCCCTTCATAGGCACTTTCCCCCACGGCCCACTCATAGAGTTTCTTTGCGTCCGCAAGGACCGGTCTGTCCGGGAACATGAAGATTCGCTTCTGCATATCCTCGTCATAGAGGCCCACACACCCATGGGATGCCGGACGGCCTGGCAGGTCACGGGCATGTATCCAGTAGGCTACGTTATCGGCTCCCACATGAAAGCGGATCGCATAATCCATGGGGTATTGCGCCGATTGGTCTTCCACCTTGTAGAGGGAAGAGGTGTGGTTTCTGTGGCGGGCGTCTGCGTGGAACACGCCCGTCGGGGTCTCATACCCGTCCTTGCCGGTGGCGGCGGGCATGGAGAACTTCAGAACGCCGTATTCGTATGCGCCGAGCCACTGCTCCTCCATATCAATCAGGATGTACCTGTCGTAGGGACGCGCCGGCTCGTAGGTGGCGGGAAGGGGGGAGTAATCCCTGATGTCAGCCATGTTTTTCGGGGACTTGATGGTCATTCCGGGGTAGACGTGACGCCGGTCGATGCGGTTGAAACGGGCAACATACACCCAATCATCGCCATAGAGGGATTCCAGAGTATCCTCCGGTCGTATGAAAACG
>JAAZOO010000374.1 GCA_012797715.1 Geobacteraceae bacterium
ACGATCTCGACCATCGCCCAGCCGAGAAGCCGAATCTTGCATCCGAGCCCGCCCAGGGGACCGAGTCCTTCTATCATTTCCCCGGTAATGCGGACAGCCCGGGAAAGCCATTCCGCTTTTTGTCTGCGGGTCGGCCCGCCGGGGATGTCGTAGTATGCCGTGAGGAATGCCTCCCATCGGGCGGGGTGCTCCCGGAGTGCCGCCAGGACGGAATCGAGCGGCTCGGAAAGATCCTTCCCGATCCGTTCCGCCAGCTTCTTCTCGCTGAGCCAGGGGCCGCCCATGGCGCGCACCTGACCTGCGAACCAGCGGTAGATTCTCCCGTTCTCGGGATCGAATTCTTCCGCAAGGATGGCTTCCCTGACCCTGCGGATATAGCTTTGGCGCAGCTTCCGATCGGCGGGGTGGGGGAGCAGGGAGACGATTAGGCGTTCGGCCCCGTCCAGCCGTCCCCAGAGGATATCATTCTCGCGCCATCCTTCGGAGAGGAACGCGCCGAAGGCGTGAAACCGTGTTCCGGCCAGCTTGCTTTCCTTCTCGGCTGCGGCATGGATGGTGAGATTGGTATCCGAGGGGCCGATGCGGAATACATCAATGGTGCCGGATTCTCCCGTCTGGCCGTGGGGAAGGATGCGCCCCATGACGCTTCCCACGATTTCGTATGAATTCCAGAGCGCTCCAAGCCAGCGTGCGATAACGGAATCCAGGGAGTGTGGCGACTTCTCTTCTTCAGCGAGCCTGGCGCGTTCCGCCGTGACCTTGCCGAGGCTGGTGCGTATCACCTGCGCAAGGTTGCTGAAGTAGTCATCTATCTCGCCGGATGCCTTCTGATAGACGGAGGCGGCAAACGTCTTCTGCTGTTCCGCATCGGGAAAGAAGAACATTCGTATCAGGTGCCTGTCCGCAAAGTGTCTTCGAAGTCTTTCCACGCACTCCCTGAGGGGTTGTGTCTCCTCCTCCGGGAGTGCGTGCCGCTCGCGCGCTTCGAGGCGCTTTTTTGTCTTCAGCAGCATTACAAGTAAATCAGTCTCCCTTTTCCGGAAAGGGATAAGTGCCTTCTGGAATGCTTTCCGGGAGATTTTTCCCAGTTCTTCCGCCTCTTGCGGGGACGTACCGGCGAGCTTTTCCTTGAGCGACCTGAACTCCGTGTCGGTGAACGCCGAGACGCGGTCCATCATGTGGATGAGATAGCGCAGCCTGTTGATCCTGAATGCCAGGTCATACATGAAGATGAAAAGAGTCTGGGTTCCACTGACCCGTGCATTTCCTCCGTCACCGGCGGCTGCCGTGCCCTGAGCGCCATCCTTGGGAGGGCTCTCTTCCCCTCCCTCTGCGGCGGATGTGAAATTCGCCTCGCGCCAGGCGCGGACGATGAGGCGGATGATGCGATAGTAGTCCCCTTTTTCATTGAATCCCATCTGTCGCGTGACAACCAGCGCAAGCCAATCGGAAACGGAGGATACCTTGAGCATCTGCTCGACCACGAACAGCGGCCCGACCTGATTCAGGAGATCGGTCATACTGCTGTGTACGTAGCGTTCGTAGCCCAGGCGGAATTGAGGCGGTACGAGGTCCATGCCGGACGGGTCGAGACTGAAGAGGCCCTTTTCAATATCTCCGAGACGGATGGCGAGCCGGTTGGCATTGTTGATTCGAGCCAGGTCGTCGCGGATGGTTTCGTATCGGGGCAGTTCGGTTAGTGCCAGCAGAGAGTTGTCAATGAAACTGAAATCGTTGCGGACGGTGCGACTTTCCAGATGTTCGGGAAAGGGATCCACGAAAACGAGCTTGCGTGATACCGGGCAGTTGGATGTGCGCTCTCCGAGCTCGTCGATGACATACCCGAAAGGACGATTGTCCAGGTATCCGCCGTCGGCATACACCCGCTGACTGAAATCGGTTTCGTCGGCCGTCATCGTGCCCTCCTTCCCGGGATCATGGTAGGACTCGAAAAAGTGCCTGAAGTGCGAGATGTCCCGGGGAGACGGAGTGGGGTGGATGTCACGGAATCGCATCGGTTCGAAGGCGGTGGGGAATGAGGACGTGCAGCGGGCGGCAAAGGCGAGCATGGCGTTGCCGTCCTTCCCGAAGTCATTTAAGCCGTCTTCGGTGTCGTATTGGAAATGGAAGACCGCCCGGTGGTTACGTTCGAGTATCGGTTTGTCCGTCAGTTCCACGGGAACGACGAGCCCATTGAGATCGGTGGCTGTAACGTAGAGGTCGATGCGGTCGGCGCTTTCGCGCATATCGGTTTCGATCCTGTCGGTTTCGTCCATGCCGTCGAATGCCTTCCGCAGCAGGCCGTACATTCGCCGGCTATTGAAGAGGCTCCTCTTCGGCCGCGTACTGGGGTAGCGGCCGTTTTCCTCGCTCTTGTCGTCATTGAGCAGGGTATCCACGTCCGCCTCTTTCAGCCAGAGAGAACGAAGGCCTTCCAGGTTTTTCGATTTGCGGGCAAGGGCCTTTGCCAGGAAGACGGCATTGATGCCGCCGGCGGAGGTGCCGGAGAGGACGTCGATTACAAAGCGGGTGCGCGGTATTTCCGATACCTTTCCATCGCCGGGCCTGCGGCCGTGATGGAGAAGGCAGGCGATTTCCCGGTAGATCTTTTCCGTGCCGTTCAGCAGCCCGGGATTCCCCATTGCGGTGGAGCGGACAAGCCGAAGCATCTCCTGGGCGATGCCGTTCATGTAAATTGCGAGGGACACACCGCCGTACATGACAACGGCGTACCGTATTTCCTGTGAAATGGGGGAGTGATCATCGCGGCCCATGGAATCTCACCTCCTTGCCGTGAGCGAACAGCCC
>JAAZOO010000375.1 GCA_012797715.1 Geobacteraceae bacterium
ATACGGCAACAGTACCTGCCCGCGACTCCAGCCGGGCGCCGTTTTCACCCTTACGGACCACCCGCATGCTGATTTCAATGCTGAATATTTTGTCTACGCGGTAACACATGGAGGAGAACAACCGCAGGTTCTGCAGGAACACGGTTCGGGAGGCAGTGCTCACTACTTCAACAGTTTTTCTGTAATCCCTGCGAATGTAACCTATCGACCTGAGCGTATCTCGTGTAAACCCTTTGTTCCCGGTCTCCTGTCCGCCATCGTCACCGGCCCGAAGGGCGAAGAAATCTGGCCAGACGAATACGGCCGGGTCAATGTCCAGTTCCACTTCGACCGCGAAGGAAAGATGGACGAGAAAAGCTCGTGCTGGCTCCGTACCGTCCAGTTCTGGAACGGCACCACCTGGGGGAGCCAGTTCATCCCGCGCGTCGGCGACGAAGTGCTGGTCTCCTTCATCAATGGCGACATGGATTATCCGGTCATTATCGGCAGTGTGCCCAACGCCGCCAAACCGCCCAATTACAATCTCCCCGCCAACAAGACCCAGAGCGGCATCAGGACCAGGAGCACACCGGGCGGAACACCCGACAACTTCAATGAACTCCGCTTCGAGGACAAGAAAGGCTCCGAGGAGATATACCTCCAGGGGGAGAAGGACTGGAACATCCTGATCAAGAACGACAAGGGGCAGTATGTCGGCCACGACGAGACGCTGAACGTAGTGAACAACAGGAGCAAAAGAGTCGGAGTGGATCAGGTTGAGACTATCGGCGTAAACAAGACGATCAATGTGGGGGCGAATCACGTCGAAACCATCGGATCGAATATGAACCTCTCGGTGGGAAACTGCAAAACCGAATTCGTAGCCGTGAATACGGCCGAGACCATCGGCGGCGCCAGGGAGTTGTCCGTTGGAGCCGCATACGCCGTCACCGTAGGCGGCGCCATGAATACCGCCGTGGGACTGGGGCAGTTCGAAGAAGTCGGCTTGAGCAAGAAAATCATTGTCGGCAAAAGATTCGATATTTCTTCAGGAGACAAGATCGAGATTATTTGCGGCAAATCCCAATTCAGCATGGACAGCGAAGGAAACATAATTCTCCGAGGAAGCAGCATCGATATCACCGCGTCCGGAAACATAACCATGAAAGGCATGAAGGTTTCGACAAATGGCTGAGAAAGAAAGACAGCAACAAGCAGAAGCCCTGGATTCCGGAAATAGTTGCCAATCAGAAGGCCCGCGGATAGGCACAATTACATCGATTGCCGCCGATGGCCGCATACTGGTCGATTTTCCCGGAAACAGCCTGGGACCGGTACCGGCTCGCCTAACCACTTCCGCGAAGGGACGCCTCCGTGAATCATCTCCTGTCGGACGTGACGTTCTGCTGGTGTTCGAAGGCAGAGATCCTTGCCGGCCGGTCATCATCGATACCCTGTATTCGATAATCGATGAAATAACGGACCAACCGGCAGATGGTATCGAAGGGCAGGCGCCGGAGGAGGTCAGCGTCGACAGGAAGCGGATCGTAATCGACGCCGAGAAAGAGATCGTCCTTCGCTGCGGCGACGCAAGCATCACGCTCACCAGCGCAGGGAAAGTCCTTATCAGGGGAAACTATCTGCTCAGTCGTTCCGCCGGCGCGAACCGAATCAGGGGCGGGTCGGTTCAGATCAATTGAATAGGGAGGTCACATGGCCACGACAACCAGCGTCAACGGTCAGACAACCGTGCATGAAACCAGCGACGGCGTACTGAATACCTGTCCGGATATCTGCCTGACCCCGATGGGAGCTACAATCGTGCCGGTTCCTTACAGCAATACGGCTTTTTCGAGAGATACCGTCAACGGAAGCAGGACCGTCACCGTCGACGGCAATCAGATCATGCTCAAGGACTCGGTGTTTTCCCGGAGCACCGGGGATGAACCCGGCATCGCCAGGGGCGTAACTTCCGGAACAACAGGCAGTGTGGCCAGATTCGTCAACTATTCATTCGATGTGCTGGTCGAAGGACGTAACGTGTGCCGTAGGCTGGATCCCATGATCAGCAACAACGGCAACACCCCTCCCGCCCCCTTGATGCAGCCCAATGCGGTTGCCGAAGGTTTGACAGGCAAACATCTCCTGCCGATAACCTTTGTCTTCAAAGAACCCGATCTCATCTCGGGAAAGATCCGTCAGCCCATATTTGAAACCCTGAATACCGTGAAAGGCCCGGAAACCTTCAGACAGGAAGCGTCCGATTATACCGGGGCATTGCACCCCTGTGAGCAGCCCGAGGGTGAATACGTGGTGGTCTTCGACGAATTCAACCTGGAAGAAGACAGTTTCGAATAGGGGATACGACATGGAATTCATCCATTACATCGACATCGACTGGCCGGACCTCTTTCGTCCGATACTTACAACGAAAACGAACTTCTTCAATCGGATACGGATACGACGGGAGGTCATTCCGATCATATTCGTTCCCGGGAT
>JAAZOO010000376.1 GCA_012797715.1 Geobacteraceae bacterium
CCTACACTCTGCTGCATCTGCTGGAGGCATTGCGGAAGAGGGCGCCGATACGCTACGAGATACTGGCAATCAACATCGACTCCGGGTATCCCGGCTACCGGGCGGACATTATCGAGGATCATCTCGTCCGGCACGGCTTTGCCTGTCACATGGAGAAGACAAATCACTTCGATATTATCAAAGAGAAGAGGCGGCCCGGGTCTTCTTTCTGCTCCATCTGCGCCCGGCTGAAGCGCGGGGTGCTCTATACCCTGGCCCAGCAGTTCAACTGCAACAAGCTGGCACTGGGCCATCACCTGGACGATTTCGTGGAGACGCTGCTCCTGAACCAGTTCTTTGTCGGCTCACTGAAGGCCATGGCGGCCTCGATGCTGGCCGATAATGGGGAAACAACGGTCATCCGTCCCCTGGTGTACGTCGAAGAGCGGGACATCATTACCTTTTCGGCACTGAATGAATACCCGGTGGTCTGCTGCCGCTGCCCGGTGGCCGGGGGTGCCGACCTGCAGCGCAAGAGGATGAAGGAACTGCTCACGGACCTGGAAAGGGAAAACCCCCATGTGAAGAGGAGCCTGCTCACGGCGCTGACCAATGTCCAGCCGAGACATCTTCTCGATGGGCGGTTGCGGAAGGAGGGTGAAAGCCCGCCAGTGCCGGTCTCCTAAGACACCGCCGTACACAGCACGAAATCTTTCTCCACCACCGTTACCCTCACTTTTACTTCGTCGTTGATCCGTGCCGCATCGCAGGGTATCGAAACCGGGATGTAGTTCCTCGACAGCCCCTTCAACACTCCGTTCTCTTCCTGCTCCAACAGGAGCACGTCCAGTTCCTTTCCGAGAAATTTCTCGAAGAACCGTTTCTTCTTTTCCGCCGACAGGTTTCGCAGCGCCTCGGCCCGCTCCTTGATCACATGCGCGGGCACCCGTCCCGGCATTGTGGCCGCAGGCGTGCCGTGCCGCGGCGAGAAGGGGAAGACGTGGAAGGCGGCTAGGGGGAGGGATTCCAGAAAGCGGTAGCCGTTTTGGAATGCTTCGTCCGTCTCTCCGGGGAACCCGGCGATGATGTCGGTGCCGAGAAAGATGCCGGGAACGGCCGTTGCCAGCTTTTCCACGACCTCACGGAAGAAGGCGGCGGAGTATGGCCGGTTCATGGCCGGGAGTATCCGGTCGTCGCCGCTCTGCAGGGGGATGTGGAGATGGGGGCAGAGGGTGTCGGCATTCGCCAGGAGCTGGATGAGGGTATCCGGGATTTCGGTGGGTTCGATGGAGCCGAGCCGCAGGCGGGGGACGATGCGCTCCCGCTCCGCCTGGGCGACCAGATCGAAGAGGGTGGAGGGGGGCGAGAGGTCCAGGCCGTACGCGCCCAGGTGGATGCCGGTGAGCACCACTTCCCGGAAGCCCCGCGCCGCAAAGGTGCGCATGCCCTCCAGCGCCCGATGCGGGGAGACGCTGCGGCTTCGGCCGCGAACGTGGGGGACGATGCAGTAGGAGCACCAGGAGTCGCAGCCGTTCTGCACCTGGAGGAAGGCCCGCGTGTGCTCGGCGAAGGTTTCCAGCAGGAGGGGATCGGCGCGGCGCTCGCGGGAGATGTCCGAAACCCGGACCGTCGGCGTTTCCCGCGCCTCCCGCAGCAGTCCCACGAGGTCCCTTTTTTCACTGTTGCCCATGATCAGGGATACGCCGGGGAATTCCCGGAACAGTTCGGGGGAGAGCTGCGCGTAGCAGCCCGTCACGACGATGACGGCCGAGGGGTTGCGGCGGTGGGCCCGCCGGATCAGGCGGCGGGACTCCGCATCGGTCCGGGCCGTGACCGTGCAGGTATTGATGACGCAGATATCCGCTTCATCACCGAAGGGGACGATCCGGAAACCTTCTTTGACGAGGGCCTCGGCCATGCCCGCCGACTCGAACTGGTTGGTCTTGCACCCGAGGGTGACGATGGAGACTCTCTTCATACCCCTTCTTCGATCCAGCCGCCGCCCAGGACCCGGTCCCCTTCGTAGAAAACCACCGCCTGACCCGGCGTCACCGACTTTTCCCGCTCCAGGAACCGGACCTCCACGCGGTCGCCGGGGAGCGGCCGGACACGGCACGCCACCGGGTGGTGGCGGTAGCGGATCTTGCAGGAGGCGACGAACTCTCCCGTCGGCGCCGGCATGATCCAGTTCACCTGTGCGGCGGTCAGCCCGTCCCGCAAGAGCTCTTCCTTGGCGCCGACCACCACGTGCCTTCGTTCCGCATCCACGCCCAGGACATAGAGCGGCTCTTTCCAGGCAATGCCGAGTCCCCTTCGCTGGCCGACGGTGTAACGGTACGTCCCGCTGTGCCGCCCCAGGATCGTTCCCCGGCTGTCCACGATGTGGCCGGAGAGGAGGTCCGCCCCTTTTTCAGCCTCGAGGAAACGGACGTAGTCGTCATCGGGGATAAAGCAGATTTCCTGGCTCTCCCCCTTTTCCGCCATCCGCAGGCCAAGGGCTTCGGCCATTGCGCGTACTTCCGGCTTTGTCATGCCTCCCAGGGGGAACAGGGAGCGGGAGAGCTGTTCCTGGGTTAGGGAAAACAGGAAATAAGACTGGTCCTTTCCGGGGTCGGCACCCTTCAGGAGGTGAAAGAACCCGCCAGGGCCGTGTTCGATCCGGGCGTAGTGTCCGGTGGCCAGGCAGTCGGCGCCCAGCTCCCGGGCCGCGTCCAGGAGCAGGCCGAACTTGACGGTCCGGTTGCACCGGATGCACGGGTTCGGGGTACGGCCCCGGTAGTATTCATCTACGAAGTCGTCGATGACCAGCCTCCTGAACTGTTCCCGGAAGTCCACCACATGCAGCGGGATGCGGAGCCGGTCCGCCACGCGGAGGGCATCGGCCACAGGGTCGGAAACGCCTTCCTGTTCGGGGGGGAGCGCCGGATGGTCCCAGACGCGCATGGTAATGCCCATCACCTCGTGCCCCTGATCCCGGAGCAGGGCAGCGGCAACCGAGGAATCCACGCCCCCGCTCATGGCAACGGCCACCCGCGCCGCGCCCTGTGCGCAGTTCGGAAATGTCATGTCAGCGCTCCAGCCACTGCTTCAGGGCCTCCTGGTCCCGCGCCAGTTCATTGTATTTCCGCTCCAGTTCCCGGATCTGGTCGAACAGGCAGGCAATGGCCTTTGCTTCCGGGTCCGGCAGCTTCCCGTGTTCCAGGTCGGTTTTTTCTGCGGGCTTTTCCCCGGTCATTACCATCCTGCCCGGCACGCCAACCACCGTAGCGTTGGGCGGCACCTCCTTGACCACCACCGAGTTGGAGCCGATCTTGCTCCCCTTTCCTACGGTAAACGGTCCCAGAACCTTTGCGCCGGAGCCGATGACCACGTTGTCCTCCACCGTGGGGTGCCGTTTGACCTTTTCCAGGCTGACTCCGCCGAGAGTCACCCCGTGGTAGAGTGTCACGTCGTTTCCGATCTCGGCCGTCTCGCCGATGACCACCCCCATGCCGTGGTCGATGAATACCCGCCTGCCGATAACCGCTCCCGGATGGATCTCGATTCCCGTGAGAAAGCGGGCGATATGGGAGATGAGCCTGCCGAGAAAATAGAGGCGCCGGACCCAGAACCAGTGGGAAATTCTCTGCATCCACACGGCGTGAAGACCCGGATAGCAGCAGATGACCTCCAGAATGCTCCGCGCCGCGGGATCCCTTTCAAATACCGCGTTGATGTCTTCCCGAATTCTCTTGAACATGGACTGCCCCTTTTGTTGACGGCAAGCTTTGTACAATCCCTAGCGGATACCGAATAACATACCCGATAAATAGTGTCAAGTATCAGGGGGGGAGTGCATGCCGCGGGGATGGGGAGTGCATGGGTGCGGAGCACGTCCTGCCGGAGTATACCGGCATGCGGAGAGCGTCCCTATCTTCCGGATATCCCGTCAGGGACTGATTTCAGGAGAGGGGCGGTGGGGGAAGGAGTGTCGGGGGAAGCTTTTTCCCAGCTCCCCCGACGATGGCGGTCACTTCTTTTGTGCTGCCTTGACAATCTTTTCAATGAGCTCGTCGCCGTCCTTGGCCACGATTTTCCTGCCGTCGACCCGGGCAATCTTCGCCTTGGAGCATTCATCGCAGAGGTCAATACACTTTTTCACCTTCACGTCCAGGTCGGGCATCGTTTCGGTCAACTGTTTCTCAATCTTTCCTTTTCCCTTGTTTTTGTCACAGAGCCGAACTTTCATGGCAGCATCCTCTTTGTTTCCGGGTCCTGTCGCCCGTCACGCGGGTGCGGCCGGAGGGGTGAAAACGCGTGCGGCCAGGTCCCGGTCGATCATCATGAGCCCCTGGGTGCTGTCGCCAACCAGCTTCAACCTGGCGATGATGTCGTTGTCGTTCCCCTCTTCCTCAATCTGCTCCGTTACGAACCACTGGAGGAATATCTGGGTGGCGTGGTCCTTCTCCTTGACCGCCTGATCCATCAGGTCGTTGATGCATTTGGTGATGAACTGCTCGTGCTTCAGGGTCTGCTCGAACATGGAGAGGAGCGTTCCAAACTCCGTGGGAGGCGCGGCGATTGCCGCCAGCTGCGCATGTTCGCCCTGACTGTTGAGGTAGTCGTAGAACTTCATGGCGTGGGTCATCTCTTCCTGGTACTGCACCATGAACCAGTTGGCTGCGCCCTTCAGTCCGATGAAGGTGGTGAAGGATGACATGGACAGGTAGAGGTAGGCGGAATAGAGTTCGTTGTTGAGCTGCTTGTTCAACGTCTGGGCCATTTTCTTGCTGATCATGGGCTGCGACCTCCTTGCGTTTGGATTTCTGATGCCCGTTCATTATAACGGGAAAACAGGGCTCCGCCAGTGGAAAATCGATTCTGTCACAGCAGGCACAGGGACTGTTCGGCTTCCACGAGGACCCTCCACAGATCCTCGCTTTCCCCGAGGCCCAATTTAATGAGATACGCCGCGATGCTCATGTTGGCACGGGCCCGGAACAGGTCCACCTGGCGCTGGAAATCGTCGTCCAGTTCCCCCGAGGCCTCGCGGTAGGCGTCCAGGAACTCTTCCGGGGAAATATCCCTCAGTATCTCCCCGTGGGGGAAAAACTGGTTGCGGAACTGGGCCAGGAAGCACCCCACGTCGAAAGCCGGAGGAAGACGCAACGAACTCTCGAAATCAATGGCCGCCACAAACAGCGTATCCCGGTTTTCCTGGCTGTCCCTGCCGATAATGACGTTTTTGGGGTGAAAGTCGCCGTGACCCTGCACCAGTATGTCCGGGTTGTTCCGGTACCGCCGGCTCTCCTCCCGCTGGACGGCTCTCACGATTTCCTCCGCGCGCAGGGCGTGGCGGTGGCCGATGGCGGTAAATCGTTCCAGGTATCTCTCCAGCCGCTCGGGCTCCCTGGCGGAAAATTCTTCGGCAGGGGTAATGCGAAGCCGTGAGGAGTGAAGCCGGGCAAGCCAGCGGGCCGCCATACGCAGGTAGAGGCGGCCGTCGTCCCGGGACGAGCTGAGGAGCATGTCGAACAGGGATTTTCCCCGCACCCCCTGCTCGATGAGGGTCATGGTGCCGTGATCCTGATCGATGGGGATAGGTACCCGGTAGGGGCCGTTTTCAAATCCGTGCCGGGCGATGGCTTCCATGACGTGAAAGGCGCGGTCAGCCGATTTCCATTTGTGGGGATTGGCGATGGTCCTGATGATGATCCGCTCGCGGACCTCATCCGCTCCCTTGGTGCCGATGGTTACTTCGGTGACTTCGCTGTTGGCCCCCGAGTGCGGTATCTCCTTCAGGAAGGGGCGGCAGCGGCCGGCGCGGATCTCCGTGGCAAGCTCCGCAACCGTTCTGACCGGATGGTCGAAGTGGGTGGGGTAGAGGCCGGCATACCCGTTGCCGTGCGTGTCCGTGCCGCCGATGGCGGTAAAGCGCAGCCGGTGCCAGTCGCGGAGCGCCCGGCTGTTTTCCCGTACGGAATGATTCGAGCTGAATATTTCCACAGCGTCCAGTTCCGGAAGGAGAAGGGATGGATCAGGGGGCATCCTGCCGGTGCGGTAGGGGTGCGCCCACACCAGAGCGGCATCGGGAAAGCGTTCGCGAATCCCGCTCAGGGACACGCCCCGTTCCAGTATGCTGCCGGCGCCGTACACGAGGACGTCGCCGACGTCGCCGGTCCTGACCTCCTGGCCGGTCATGATCAGGAAATGGTCGGGAACGGCTGCGGCGAGGCGCAGGGAGTGCAG
>JAAZOO010000377.1 GCA_012797715.1 Geobacteraceae bacterium
CAAGGATTTCCCCGTCCGTTGGAAACGCCCACGCAGAACCGGAAATCTTTTCCTGGTCACAGAAAACACAACGGTGAGGACAGCCGCGGTGGGTAATGAAAAAAGGAACGATGGGCGTTTTCAAGACACGCAGTTCCTGTCGCGCTTCCGGAGCGCCTCCAGAGCCTCACGCGCCGCTGCCTGTTCAGCCTCTTTCTTGCTCTTCCCCACTCCTCTGCCGAAACGTTCGCCTCCGACGGAAACTGCCACCGAAAAGCAGAGGTCGTGGTCGGGTCCGGTGACACTCTCATGAATATACTCGGGAGAAGAGCCGCAGAGAGCATGGGAAATCTCCTGGAGACGCGTCTTGTAGTCCCTGTCCGCTTCGGACACGGCATCAGGGGAGAGGAGGGAGCCGAACAGCCGATCGACAAGTTGTTCCGCTTTTCCAATTCCCCCGTCAAGGTACACGGCAGCCACAAGAGACTCGAAAGCGTCCGCAAGCAGCGACTTCTTCTTCCTTCCGCCGCTCTTTTCCTCGCCCCTGCCGAGGAGAAGGTACCTGCCCAGGTCGATCTTTTCGGCAAGCCCGGCCAGAGTCTCCGCATCAACCAGCGAGGCCCTGGTCCGGGAAAGGTTCCCTTCGGAGCTGACGGGGAGTATCCGGAGAAGGCGGCTGCTGATAAGAAGCCCTAGCACCGCGTCGCCGAAGAATTCCAGTCTCTGGTTGTCGAGCATCCCCGATGAACGGGCCTCGTTCACATAGGAACGGTGGGTGACGGCTTCGATGAGCAGCTTTCTATCCGAAAACTGATACCCGATTACGGATTCAAGCTCCTGCAGCAACTGTTCCCTGTCTCTTTCCAGCAGCACCACGACCTCATCTCTCCGGGGACGGACCCCCCTTTTGCGGCACGTTTTTTCCGGCGGTGGGAGTATACCCATTTATCCCTTTTTAAGCAACACGAGAAGGAATGGACCGGGGATTTTGTCTTGATTAATTCCAGGGGGTTCCCTATAATTTCTCATTTACGTGACGGAGGGCGGCGCAACCGCGTGGAGAGTGCAGTGGCCTTTTTTATAACGTTCGAAGGTATCGAGGGGTGCGGCAAATCTACCCAGGTGGAGCTCCTCTCCCGAATGCTCGAAGAAATGGGAAGACCTGTGCTCGTAACACGGGAGCCGGGCGGATGCCCGATTGCGGACAAGATACGCGCAATCCTTCTCGACGCCGACAACCGCGCCCTGGCTCCCCTGGCCGAGCTTCTTCTCTATGCAGCCGCACGGGCACAGCATGTGACGGAAGTCATCCGGCCGGCCCTCGACGCAGGAAAGATTGTGGTATGCGATCGCTTCACCGACGCCACCCTGGCCTACCAGGGCTACGGCCGCTCCCTTGACGCGGTTCTGATTCGCACACTGAATGGGCTTGCGGCCGACGGGATTTCACCGGACATGACCGTTCTCCTCGATTGCCCGGCCGAAGTGGGACTGAAGCGGGCGCTGGCAAGAATAGAAAATACGGAAGGGGCGCGGGAAGAGCGTTTTGAACAGGAATCACTGCGCTTCCACCGGGCGGTGCGGCAGGGCTACCTCTCCCTTGCAGCGGACGACCCCGGCCGTTTCCTGGTGGTTGACGGCACCCTCGACATCCGTGAGACAGCTTCCATCATCTCCACGGCTGTGCTCTCGCGCCTTTCCCAGGGATAGACATGCCCTTTTCGCGCATTGTAGGACACAAGCACATCGCTTCGCTCCTCATGCGAGCCCTTGAAGCGGGGAAACTCTCCCATGCCTACCTCTTCGACGGTATTGACGGCCTCGGAATGAAGGATACGGCACTTGCCCTGGTGGAAGCGGTCTTCTGTAACGGCAGGGACGGATGCGGCACGTGTTCCTCCTGCCGGAAGGTCGGGGGGCTCAGGCATCCCGACCTGCACCTGGTGCAGCCGGATGGAGCATTCATCAAGATTGACCGGATTCGGGAGTTGCAGAAAGAGCTGTCCCTGCGTCCCTACGAAGCCCGCACGAAAGCCTGCATCATCGAAGATGCAGAGAGGATGAATCCTTCCGCGGCAAATGCCTTCCTTAAAACGCTGGAGGAACCCCCGGGAGAAGCGCTGCTGATTCTCCTTACGACACATGCGGACGGCATCCTTCCCACTATCCGCTCCCGGTGCCAGCGCCTCCGTTTTCCGGCCCTTCCCATGGAAACCATCGAGGCGGATCTCCGTGAAAGGGGGGCAGAACCGGAATCATCCCGTGTTGCCGCGGCCCTGGCCGGAGGAGACCTCGCACGGGCACGGAGACTCGTTTCCGGGGATCGATTGCAGGTTAGGAAGCTTTTTCTCGAACGCGCGGCACACCTCTCAGGGAATGATGTCACGCAGCTGTTCGCAGCGGCGGAAGAATACGCGACCGACAAGGAAAGCGCTCTTGAGCTGCTCGATCTGCTGCGGCTCTTCTGGCGGGATGTCCTTTTGCTACGCACTGGCAGCCCCGGAATAACCAACAGCGATATCCTGCCGCTCGTGAATGAGAAAGCGAATACGCACTCCCTGGACGAGGTTATGGAAAAGCTGGAGTGCATCTCCCGGATTGGCAACGCTCTTGCCAGAAACGCCAATCACCGCCTTTCCCTGGAAGTCCTTTTCATGGAACTGGCAGATGCATGACGACCGACCGGACCGGCCGGAAGCATACGACAAACAGGGGTTCGTCCCCGGAGGAAACAGTGGCAAAAATTGTTAAGATTCAGTTCCAGACCGCCGGCAGGCTCTATGATTTCCGCACCGGCGATCTGGATATAACTGTGGATGAGCGGGTTATCGTCGAGACGGAGAGGGGAAAAAGCATCGGAATCGTGGTAAAGGGACCGTTCGAAATGGCAGACCAGGATGTGCCGGAGGGTGTCAAGACCGTTCTGAGAAAGGCGGTTCCCGAAGACCTGGAATCAGCCGCACGGCACCGCGCCAAAGAAAAGGACGCCTTTGAACTGTGCCTCCGCAGGATTCGGGAACGCGGCATGGAGATGAAGCTGGTCAAAGTGGAATACCTCTTCGACGGCAGCAAAGCAATCTTCTATTTCACCGCCGACGGGAGGATCGATTTCCGCGAACTGGTCAAGGACCTTGCCCATGCCTTTCACACGAGAATCGAGATGCGACAGATTGGCGTCAGGGATGAAGCGGGCATGGTGGGAGGCATCGGCATCTGCGGCAGGGAGCTCTGCTGTTCGTCCTTTCTCCGTGAATTCGAGCCGGTTTCAGTCAAGATGGCAAAGGAACAGAACCTGGCCCTCAACCCGACCAAGATATCCGGACAGTGCGGCAGGCTTCTGTGCTGCCTTGCCTACGAGTTCGAAACCTACTGCACGCTCCGCAAATGCCTTCCGAAATGCGGGAAAAGGGTTTCTTTCGGAGACGCGGAAGGAGAGGTCGTCAAGCTGAACATCCTGGACGGAACGGTGACGGTGAAGACCGACGATAATCACGAAATCATCGTCCGGGGAGACGAGCTCACGGTGGAGAACGCAACGGAGCGCCCGAAAAAGCCTGAAAAAGACGCCGGGGAAACGAAGCCGAAAAAACCGCGGCGGGGGCAGCAACAGCGCCCGACCCCCCCCCGCCCCGCGAAAGAACGGAACGAGGATCGGAGCAACGCCGCACGGACAAAGGAGAAACCATGAGCCGAAATTTTTACGTAACAACTCCCATTTACTACGTAAACGACGTACCTCACCTGGGCCATGCCTACACAACCCTCGCGGCGGATGTCCTGGCGCGCTACAAGAAGCTGAAAGGCTTCCGCGTCTTTCTCCTCACCGGCACCGACGAGCACGGGCAGAAGGTGGAAAAGGCAGCAAATGCCGCTGGAGAAACCCCGCTGGAGCTTGCGGATCGGGTGGTAAAGCGTTTCCAGTCTCTGTGGGAAAAACTGGGCATCTCCTACAGCGATTTCATCCGCACCACCCAGGAACGGCACAAAAAAGGGGTCAGAGAGATATTCGAACGGGTCATGGCCCAAGGGGACATTTATCTGGGCGAGTATGAGGACTGGTACTGTACCCCCTGCGAAACCTTCTGGACCGAGACGCAACTCATTGATTTCAAATGTCCGGATTGCAATCGGCCCACGGAAAAACTCAAGGAGGAATCGTACTTTTTCCGGATGAGCAAGTACCAGGAAGCCCTGCTGGCCCATATCGAGGCCAATCCCGACTTCATTCAGCCCAAGAGCAGGCGCAACGAGATACTGTCCTTCGTCAAGGAGGGATTGCGCGACCTCTCCGTCTCCCGCACCTCCTTCACCTGGGGCATTCCGGTTCCGGGCAACGCCGACCACGTCATTTACGTCTGG
>JAAZOO010000378.1 GCA_012797715.1 Geobacteraceae bacterium
AGACGACGGGAACGGCCGTTGCTCCCCCGCCATATTCGGCAGGTATGGCACCGTCTCCTCCTTCCGCCGCCTCGGATGAGACAGGGGAAAATGCCGGAATCCGGGGAGGTTCCGCCTGCTCCAGAATCCGGCCGTCGGCATCCACCACCCGCGTGATGAAATAGGGGACGGTCCTGTACCCGCCTGACGCGAAAACCGCATAGGCGGATGTCAGTTCCAGCGGGGTAACACTGGATGAGCCGAGGGCCAGCGTCAGGTTGGCGGTAAGGGGAGAGGTAATCCCGAGCTTTTTGGCGTACTCGATGGCATAGTCGACACCTATGGACTCCAGGATCTTGACGCTCACCACATTGATGGAATTGGTCAGCGCCGTTCGCATCGTCACCGGCCCCCGATAGGTGTTGTCATAGTTCTTCGGCTTCCACGCCTTAAAGCCGTTCCCGGGGTATTCGACGGGAGAATCGTCGATGACCGTGGCAGCCGTCATATTCTTGTCCAGCGCGGCTGCATAGATAATGGGCTTGAAGGCGGATCCCGGGTTTCTCCGTGCCTGCACTGCCCGGTTGAACTGGCTGCGCCGGAAGTCGTATCCCCCGATCATGGCCTTCACCGCGCCGGTCCTGGGATCCAGCGCGATCAGGGCCGCCTGGGCGAGAGGTTCCTGGTCCAGGGCGAATACGGCGCCCCGCTTGTCGCTGTCCGGAGTGATCACCGAGACCTCTATCACGGATCCCAGAGAAATCGATTTCGTTTTCTCCCTGACGCCGCTTTCGTAGCGATCCACGAGCGGGACCCCCCCGGCCCACGCCATGTTCCTGCGGGAAAGGATTCCGGTCCGGTCGCCGACCCGTACCGTAGCCTCACCCTTGGATCGGTCGACAGCGACGACAACCCCCTGATAGGTCTCCCCGGGTTTCATCGACGCAGTGTCGATCCCCTGCTCAACCTTGCGGCAGAACTCCTCCACCTGTTCCGGGGCAAGAGAGGTGACCGGACCGCGGAATCCCTGGCGCTTGTCCACCGCTTTCAGGCCGCTCACCACATTCTCGTGGGCGGCCTTCTGCATCTCGGCATTCATGGTCGTATAGATCCTCAGTCCTCCCTTGTAGAGGAGGTCTTCGCCGTACTTCTGCTCCAGTTGAATGCGGATGTGCTCGAGGAAATAGGCGGACTGGGCGCTGTTCACTTTCTTTCGAGAGGAGATGACAATGGGCGTCCTGCGCGCATGGTCCGCCTCGGCCTGGGTGATGTAGCCCTCTTCGAGCATCCTGCCGAGCACATACGCCTGCCGTTCGCGGGCCCGATCCAGATGTTTGATGGGGGAATAGAGCTCCGGACCCTTGGTGAGACCGGCGAGCATGGCCATCTCCGCCAGGTTGAGGTTCTCCACGTCCTTGCCGAAATAGGTCTCGGCGGCTATCTGGACACCATAGGATCCTGCCCCCAGGTAGATCTGGTTCAGGTAAATATAAAGGATATCGTCTTTCGACAGCCGTTCCTCCATCCTCTTGGCCAGAATGGCTTCCTTGAACTTCCGGGAGAATTTCTTCTCCGGGGTCAGCAACATGGATTTCGCCACCTGCTGGGTTATCGTGGACGCGCCCTCTTTCCTGCTGAAGCTCACAAGGTTCTTGACGGCCGCCCTGACGATCCCCAGGTAGTCAAGCCCCTTGTGCTGGAAGAAATTGGAATCCTCCGCCGCCACGAAAGCTTGGATAAGCTTTTTGGGAATCTTCTCCACGGGGACCACCGTCCGCCGTTCCAGGAAAAACTCTCCAACCAGTGTTCCGTCATCACCGTAGACCTGGGTAACGATGGGCGGGCGGTAGTCTGCCAGGCGATCCACCCGCGGAAGGGATGCATTGAGATAAAGGAAGTACAGGGCAAAGCCGAAAACGAGAAGAACCAGGAAAACGGAGAGCGTTACCAGAAAGACGGCAACCCCGCTTTTCCCCGATTTTTTCCTCCTGCTCCGGGCCGATTTTCCGTGTTCCGCCTGTGACGTCATGTTCCGCTGCTCTCCCGATTCTTTCTCATGAATATTCAGATACCGCAGAAGAATAGATCACATTGTTGCGCCAATTCAAGGAATAACTGCCCCTTTTCCATCCAGCCGCCATTCCGCATCCGCCCCCACTTTTCCCTTGCCATGAGTCTCTCCGCCGGTATAATACGGTTTGATTTCCGCCCCCCCTTGCGAGGCCCCATGGACCATCCGCCGCTCGAATCCATCCGCAACATCGGCATCATCTCCCACATCGACGCCGGAAAAACAACGGTGTCGGAGCGGATTCTCTTCTACTCCGGAGAAACCCATAAAATGGGCGAGGTGCATGACGGACAGGCGGTGATGGACTGGATGCCCCAGGAGCAAGAGCGCGGCATCACCATTACCGCCACTGCCACCACCTGCCGCTGGGGATCGCGGTGGATCAACCTCATAGATACGCCCGGTCATATCGATTTCACCATTGAGGTGGAACGGAGCATGCGGGTGCTGGACGGAGCAATCGCCATTTTCAGCGCCGTGGAGGGTGTGGAACCCCAGAGCGAATCGGTCTGGCGCCAGGCGGATCGTTACGGCGTGCCGCGGATATGCTTCATCAACAAGATGGACCGGGTCGGCGCCGACTATCAGGCCGTGCTGGAGGAGATGACCAGGAGGCTTGGCGCCCGGCCCCTCCTTCTGCAGCTCCCCGTGGGGAGCGAGGCTGGATTTGCCGGGGTCATCGATCTCATCACGGAGGAAACCCTCCATTTTGCCGAATCGGATCAGGGTATGACCGTGGAGCGGACACCCCTTCCTTCCGGGCAGGGGGCGGGAATCCGGGAGGCTCGGGAAGCTTTGCTGGAAGCAGCAGCCGACTTCGACGATACCATCCTCGCCGATTACCTTGACGGCAATCCCGTGGAGCCAGGACGGCTGCGCGCTGCCATCCGCAAAGGGACGTTCGCCTGCCGGATCTTTCCGGTGCTTCTCGGCTCCGCCCTCCGCAACAAGGGGGTGCAGCCGCTCATGGATGCCGTGGGAGACTACCTGCCGGCGCCCGTCGACATCCCCCCCGCCCGCGGCGCGCGGCCCGGAACCAATGACCTGGAGGAAGTCCGCTGCGACCCCCAGGCGCCGCTCTGCGCCCTGGCATTCAAGGTATTTTCCGATGAAGGACGGAAGCTGACCTTTCTCCGTCTCTATTCCGGCACAATCCGCGCAGGAGATACGATCTTCAACAGCACGCGGGGCTGCCGGGAAAAGGTCGCCCGCCTGTTCCGCATGCATGCCCACAAGAGGGAGCGGATAGAGAATGCCGGGGCCGGCGATATCGTTGCGGCTGCAGGGCTCAAGGACGTGCTGACCGGGGACACCCTCTGCGACCCCGAACACCCCCTTCTTCTGGAGGGGCTTGCGGTACCCGAGCCCGTGGTCTCGGTGGCGGTTGAACCGCGGGGACCGGAGGACCGGGAAAGACTCCCCTCCGCGCTGGAAAAGCTCCAGTGGGAGGACCCCACGTTCCGTGTCAGGGAGGACGAGGAAACGGGACAGACTATCCTGACCGGCATGGGCGAACTCCACCTGGAGATCATCGCAGATCGCCTGTCGCGCGATTTCGGCGTTGGAATCAAGACCGGACGCCCCCAGGTTGTCTACCGGGAAACATCGAGACGCGCAGTCGAGCGCCGCGAGGTGTTCCGCAGGGAGGTGGACGGGAAGGTCCAGGCAGGGGAAGTCCTGCTGCACATCTCGCCGCTGGCACGGGGCGCGGGGCTCACGGTCATCGTCCCCCCCCCGGAGGAGTCGCACCTGCCGCCGGAACTCTCCGACCTGCTGGCACAGTGCCTGGAACAGGCATGCCGTGCGGGAGGTACTACCGGCTATCCGGTGACCGATGTGGAGGTACGGGTCGTGGAAGCCCCCTTCGAGCCGGGCGTAACCACCGAAATAGGCCTGCGGGCAGCAGCACAGCGCGGACTGGCTCTGGCGCTCAGAGAAGGAAGCCCCGCCCTTCTGGAGCCGATAATGACCCTGGAGCTTTCCGCTCCCGCCGACTACACCGGCAAGGTCATCGGCTCCCTCCAGCAGAAGCGGGGGAGAGTGGAGGGTGTCACATCCCGTGGGGGCCAGGAAATCATCCGCGCCCACGTTCCTCTGGCGGAGATGTTCGGTTTCATGACCGAACTGCGAAGCGCCACCAAAGGACGCGGCTCCTTTACCATGGAATTTTCCCATTTCGATCAGGCGCCTCCGGATACCCTGAGACGCTTCGGCCTTCCTGAATAGGAACCCGTCCTTTCCGGGGCATCCCGTAACCCACGGGATTCGACCCAGGACAGGGTCTCTCCATGGCCGGAATCCGCTCCATACCGGACCTGCTCGCGGAGGCAGTTTCGCTTTCTTCGGGAGATTCAGATGCCTGCAAGCACCGATACCAGGTCACGCCCGCCAAAAGGAAACGGCCGGGCGGCCGGAGCCGTCGTTACGGCGCTCGGGGAAATCCTCAAAGGAGTAAAGGCAATCGCCTTCTATCCCGAAGCCCATCCGCTCCGCCGGGAAATCATTCATCGGGCCTATCAGGCGATCCGTTCCCTCATGGGCGCGGAGGGAATAAGCATCATCGTCCACCGGAACGGCCTGTCCGTCTCGGGCGGGGAGGGGGAGGTGGAAAACGCCCCCATGGCCCTCTCCCTGGCAAAGGAACTCTTCACCCGGGAAATTCAGCGCCTCACCCTTCTTCCGGAACTCTCGCCCGACGAATTCACGGAATTTCTTCTCCTTCTGGCAACGGAGCCGCAGAAGGTAATCGGAGAAGGGGGCATGGCAGGGCTCCTGGACCGCCGGGGCATTCGCTCGATAATCGCCAACGAGATCGACATTGCCGCCGTTTTCACGAAACGGTCCACGGGAGAGCCCGCCGAAGAAGCCGTTTCCGAGGGAACGGCGCCAGGGGAACAAGACAAGGGCGGAACCGGGACGCCCGAAGACACCCCACCCCACCCCACCCCGGCCGACCCGACGGTGGAAGAACTCCTCGCCTCCATGGAGGCGGAGTATGACGGAATCACCTATGCCACCCTGGCACGGATGCTCGTGGTCAAGGGAGAAGCGCTGAAGGCCGAGGGGAACTTCGACAGGCTCTTTCCCCTCCTCCTGGGCCTTCTCAATCAGAACGCCGATGAAATGAGGAGCGGGGAATGCAGGGAAAGCGCCCTTGATGCCTTCCGCATCCTCGCCCGGGATGAAACGGCGGAACACCTGTTGGACCACCTCCAGGATGAGGATTTCAAGCAGAAGGAAATCGTGTTCATGATCCTTCATCACCTGGGAAGAGACGTTGTGGACTCCATCGTCCACCGCATTGCCGCGTGCAAAAACCTGTCCATCAAAAAGACACTGACCACCGCCCTCCTCCGCATCGGACCGCCCGCCGTGCCCCCGCTTCTTGACGTGCTGAAGGACGGAAGGCGGGAGTTTGCGAGGGCCGCCATTGCCGTTTTGGGAGAAATGGGGTCCCGTGATGCGGTACGGGGGCTTTCCCTAACCGCCTACCATGCGGACAACCGCATCAGGATCGATTCCATCCGCGCCCTGGCCCGCGTCGGGGGCAAGGAAGCCACGGAGGTGCTGACGGACCTCCTTCGTGACGCCAACAGCGCCATTCGAAGGCAGGCCATTCTCTGGCTCGGAATATCAAGAAACGAGCGTGCGGTCCAGCCTCTTCTCGACCTGATCCTGGAACGGGATATCATGGGAAGAACCCTGACACTGAAAAAGGAAGCCCTGCTCGCCCTCGGCCGCATCGGCGACCGGCGCGCCCTTGACCCCCTGTTCCGCCTGGTGCGGAAGAGGCATCTGCTTGCCCGGGACCGTTGGGATGCCCTGAAGGTCCTCGCCGTCGATGCAATCGGACAGATCGGCGGAGACATCGCACGAAAATTCCTGGAAAAGACTGCGCTGCGGGGGGGGAGTCTCGGCCGGGCCTGTGCAGCCGTACTGGAAACCATGGGAGGGAAGCGGGGAGAAAGCCATGACTGAGATTACCCATCTGGACGCGCAGCGGGTCGCCATGCTCCTGACCGCCTCCATCAAATCCGTCACCTTCTACCCCCAGGCGCACCCTGCGGTGCGCCAACCCCTCCAGGAGCTTTCCGGGATACTGGACATGATGCTTCACAGAAAGCCGGAAATCCATTTCGGCGTCGTTGAAGGCGTCTTTTTCCTGGAAGACCACCTGTTTGTGGCTCCCAACTCATCCGTTGCCGAACTGGCCGACCGCCTCACAGCCAAAGGGATCGATGCCGTAACCACCTATCCCGGCGTGAATCAGGAGGACCTGTTCCGCTTCGCGTCCCTCCTGGCCCGGCGCGATGTGACAGCTGACAATCTACCGTCGGAAATGGAAAGGAGCGGCATCAGGACCCTCCGGCTGGGCATCGATCAGCCGGTGTATGGCGATGCTTCCGACGCGGACGGCGCCGCGCCTTCCAAGACCTACCTGGACGCCCTTAATGCGGTTCGGGGAACGATGAGCGAAATCGAGAACGGCAGGATTCCCGACAGCGATCGGATCAACGCCGTAGTGGACGACATGGTTTCCCTCACCATCAAGGATCACACCACTCTCCTCGGTCTCGCCATGATAAAGGACTATGACAATTACACCTTCAACCATTCCGTCAATGTGGGGATACTGGCACTCGCCCTGGCGGCGTTCCAGGGCATGCCGCGCGACTTCCTGAGGGACACCAACACCGCCGGCCTTCTCCACGACATCGGCAAAACCGGCATCGACAAGAAAATCCTGAACAAGCCGGGCAAACTTTCTTCCGACGAGTATGAGGTGATGAAGACACATGCGGAAAAGGGAGCGGAGATTATCGGCGGGATGAAAAACATCAGTCCGCGGGTGGGGGAGGCGGTTCTCGGCCATCATATCCGGCACAACCGGACAGGGTATCCCGAATGGGCGAGGGGGCGGGAGTTAGGCGTCATGACCGAGATAGTCGCTGTCGCCGACTGCTATGACGCCATCACCACACTCCGTTCCTACAGCGTGCCGGTGCTTCCAAAAGCGGCGCTCGACATGATGCGCAGGATTTCGGGAACATCGCTGAACGGCGAACTTGTGGAAAAATTCGGAGAGATGATGGGGAACTATCCGGTAGGGACCCTTGTCAGGCTCGACACCAACGAGATAGCCCTCGTTGTCAGACCCCACCCCATGGAAAGCACGCTCCCGGGCGTAAAAATTATTCTGGATTCACGGGGTGATGCCCTGGAGTATCCGAAAATGGTCAGCCTCGCCGCCACCGAAGGGACACGGTACGCATCCATTGTGTCCACCGTGGACCCGCTCCTGAAGAATGTTGATGTGGGCAGCTATTTCGCTACGTGACCCGCAACCGGCCCAGCGCCCGGGCCGCGGCCTCCCGTGTCTGCGGATGGGGGGACGCAAGGAGGGAGAGAAACCGCTCCTCCAGCGACCCGCCCCCGATAAGCGCAAGGGCGGTAACGGCCTCCGCGTCCTGCAGGCCGTCATCGGCATCGAGAAACGGGACCAGGAGGGATGCAAGCGAGGATTTCCCGAATTTTCCCAGGGCGGCAATGGCCTTGGCCCGGATAGCCGGGCTCGGATCCTGCAATCTTTCCTGCAGTACGGCAAAGGCACCAGGAAGACGCAGATCGCCGAGAACTTCCACGGCGACCGATCTGATGTCCTCTTCCGGGCGCGCTGCGCAGTAGAGAAGAGCGGGGAGCACTTCCTCACCGCCAATCCGGCCGAGGGCATACAGGCACCGGATCCTGGTCCCCATATCCCCTTTCTTCAGGGCCTCCAGGACTTCGGGAAGACTCCCTATCCCCTCGAGACGCTCCAGCGCCTCGGCGGCGGCCGTTCTCACCTCCTCGCACGGATCGGTCAGCAGGGCAGAGAGGGCTTCCCGCCGTTTCTTGGTAGATTCAAATGGTGTCATGGCGGTTCCGATAGTAGCAAAACGAGGAAATTTCGCAACAAGTACTTCTTTTAACAGTATCCGTATCCACTCTTTCTCAAGGGGAAACCATGAAGGATAACATCAAGGCCGCCCTCCTCTCTGCGCTCGTGCTCCCCGGTGTGGGGCAGTTCTTCAAAGGTCACAAAATGAAGGGCGGAATTCTCATCCTGGCCGTCACCGTTCTGCTGTTCGCCGCCGCCATCCTCGCGGCCGTGGCGATACAGGACGCACTCCACGGAGGCGGAGGCACACGAGATCCCGTTGCCCTGGCCGGCCGCCTGCGCAAATGGGCACCCGCAGCGCTGTGGCTGGCAGGGGCGCTCCTCTGTGTCTGGCTCTACGGGATTGGGGATGCCCTTCTGAGCGCCGGGGAAAAGGGCCCTTCCCAAGAGGACGGGTCTGTGCCGGAAGACACCCATGCCCGGCACTGAATCCCGCTTGATGAATATATAATTTGACAAATAACCTTGTTCTGTGGGATAACGGCCCGCAATATACGGTAAGGCCCCGTTTCTGGGGCCTTGTTTTTTCTTGCAGGGCGCGGGGAGAGTGCCGATGAAGTACGCAAAGATTCTCGCCACCGGCGGGAGAGTTCCCGACAGGGTGGTAAAAAACTCGTTCTTTGACTACCTGATCGAGGATGCCGATACCTGGATATTTTCCCGGACAGGAATACGCGAACGTCGCTTCGCCGGCGAGGATGAAGCCACGTCCGACTCCGCCACCGCGGCTGCCCTGCGCGCCCTGGAGTCGGGGAAGGTAGACCCGCTCTCCCTGGATTGCATCATTGTCGCCACATCCACTCCGGACATGACACTCCCCCCCACGGCATGCATGGTACAGAAAAATATCGGTGCCGTAAACGCCTTCGCCTTCGACATGAACGCGGTCTGCAGCGGCTTCGTCTATGCCGTGGAAGCGGCGGACAATTTCATAAAATCAGGGAAATACAACAGGATTCTGGTTATCGGAGCGGACACCTACTCCAAGATGCTCGATTTCCAGGACAAGTCCACCTGCCCCCTGTTCGGCGACGGCGCCGGCGCCCTGATCCTGGAGGCAACCGGTGAGCGGACCGGCATCCTTCACACCCACATCCGAAGCGACGGCAGCCGCTGGGACCTGATCCAGGTCCCCTCCTCCGGCTCCCGCAAGCCCATCACTCCCGAGACCATCGCCCTGCGGGAGAACACCTTCAAGATGGCGGGCAGGAGCGTCTACACCTTTGCCACCGACGTCATTCCGAAGCTTATCGCCCAGGTGTGCGACGGAGCCGGGATACAGCCGGACGCACTGGACTTCATCATCCCCCACCAGGCCAACAGCCGCATCATCGACGTCATCACCAAAAAGACCGGCGTACCTGCGGAAAAGATTCTCCTCAACCTGGACCGGTACGGCAATACCGCGGCGGCGTCCGTCGCACTCGTCCTGGACGAGAACCTCCGTAACGGGGTCATCAGGGAAGGAAATCTGGTGCTGATGATGGGCTTCGGCGGCGGACTCTCCTGGGGTGGAATCCTGATCCGGATCTGATCCGGATGCGCTTCCGCAGAAAAGCGGGACTATCCCATAGCCGCAACGAGACAGACACGCCCCTGATTCTTCATAAGCCCTTTCCTTGAGGCTGACGGATCAGGGGCTTTTTGTTCGCGGAAGGGCACCCCCAAGCCGCGTCATCAGCAAAGGGTTGACGGCGCACAGGCCGGTTGATATAACCTCAGGCAGCCGGGAGGCCATCACATCCAAGAGAATTCGGAATTGCCGATCATGTGCAGACCGTTCGTGAAATGGGCCGGCGGCAAACGGCAACTGATCGAGGAGCTCCTCCGCAGTCGTCCCCCCAAATACAAACGCTACCTCGAGCCGTTCATCGGCGGAGGAGCGCTCTTCTTCGCCCTGAAGCCGAAGAATGCCTTCATCTCCGATATCAACGAAGAGCTCATCAACATCTACCGGGTGGTAAAGGAAGACGTCGGCGCGCTGATTGCCGAACTGAGGAAGCACGAAGGGAACTATCGCGAAGGCGACCCGCAAGAATACTTCTACACCATCCGCAACAGTGACCGGGAATCCGGCTATGCCCAATGGGGTAGCGTGGAAAAGGCCGCCCGCCTTATCTTCCTGAACAAGACCTGCTTCAACGGACTGTTTCGCATGAACTCCCGGAAGCAGTTCAACACTCCGTTCGGGTTCTACGACAACCCTGCCATCGTGGACGAACGGAACCTCCTCGCCTGCTCCCATGCTCTGAAAACTACGGAGATCGCCGCCTCCGGGTTCGACCATGTGGTTGAGATCGCCCAAAAAGGGGACTTCGTCTATTTCGATCCCCCCTACGTGCCGCTCACGGCCACAGCCAATTTCACCTCCTACACCGGTGAAGGGTTCGACCTGGAGATGCAGACACGGCTTCGGGATGTCTGCGTAGAACTGGACGGCAAAGGGGTGAAGTGGATGCTCTCCAACTCCCATTCCGAATTCGTACTGGACCTCTACAAGGACACATTCCATATCCGAACGGTGGAGGCGTCCCGGGCCATCAACTGCAAAGCGGACAAGCGGGGGAAGGTGGCGGAGGTCATCGTCACCAACTACGAGGTATCACGGGGCACAGCGCTGGAAACGGCACATCTCGCATAGAGGTGCGGGTAATCTTTTTCAAGAATACGGACAAGATACCAGTGGAGAAAGGGGAGAGAAATGGTATATAGTTCCCCCATCCCGATTCCATCCCCCACCCGGTGACGGAGGATCCATGGAGTACCTCAAGATACTCAAAAAATCGCTTCTCTTTTCCGGGCTGAACGACGAGAACCTGGCGGAGGTGGCGTCCATCGCCACCAAACGCACCTACGCCAAGGGCGAGGTCCTGTTCACCGAGGGAGAGCCGGCGGTCGGTTTCTTCCTGGTTGCATCCGGCAGCGTGAAGCTCTCCAAAATATCCCAGGACGGCAAGGAAAAGGTGCTCCACTTCGCCTATGCCCATGAAACCTTCGCCGAGGCGGCCTTTTTCGGCGACGGCCGCTATCCGGCCGAGGCGCGGGCGCTGGATAAGGTGGAAGCCCTCTATTTTCCCCGCGATTCCTTCATGGGGCTCCTTGAGCGGAACCCCCGCTTCGCCCTCAACCTCATCGTCACCCTCTCGCTCTCGGTACGCCGCTTCGCGCGCCAGATCGAGGAACTCACCTTTGCCGAGGTCCCGTCGCGGCTGGCCGCCTACCTCATCGACCTGGCAGCCAAAAAATCCACCACCTACCAGGGCACCACCTATCTCGACCTGGAGATAAAGAAGGGGGAACTGGCCTCCCACCTGAGCACGGTCAGCGAGACCCTTTCCCGGGCTCTCAAGAAGCTG
>JAAZOO010000379.1 GCA_012797715.1 Geobacteraceae bacterium
CCGTAAGCGAGGTCAAGGGATTCGGCAGGCAGAAGGGGCACACGGAACTGTACCGCGGCGCGGAATACGTGGTCGACTTCATCCCCAAGGTCAAGCTCGAGATCGCCGTCAGCGACGACATGGTCCTTACGGTGATTGAGACTATCGAGAATTCCGCCAAAACCGGCAGGATAGGGGACGGCAAGATTTTCATCCTGCCGCTTGATGAGGCAATACGCATCAGGACCGGAGAAAAGGGCGGGGAAGCCCTCTGATTTTTGCTATTTCATTGAATCGAAAGGAGTCCATATGAAGAAACTATGTTTGCTGATTATTGCATGCGCCGTTACCGTCGCGGGCCTGACCCCCTCCGCACGGGCTGAAGTCAGCCTTACGGGCGATGTCTACCTGGGCATGAACAACAAGTACCTCTTTCGCGGAATCGATCTCAGCGGCAACCAGTGGGTTACCCAGTTCGGCGCCGATCTGGGCTACAAGGGATTCACCCTGAGCTACTGGAGCAACCTGATGATGCACCAAGGGGGGGGGTACACCGCAGGGGAGATAACCGAAACCGACGTTACCCTTAACTACACGTTCACCCCACTCGAACTGCTGACCTTTAATGTGGGAAACACCTTCTACTCTCTGGAGGGGATGCGCGACACCGATGAGCTGTACCTCAAAACAACGATCAACACCCTGCTGTCTCCAACCTTCGCGGTGTACTGGGACTGCAAGATGGCCAGAAGCACCGGCCTGTTTTACACCTTCTCCGTGGGCCACTCCCTTCCGCTCACGAAAAATCTGGGGCTGAACCTGGGCGCCCTCGTAAGCTACAACCAGTCAAACTACTCGGCGCAATTCTCGGGGATCGATTACAACAACTGGCACAACTACGAGGTGAGCGCGAGCATGGACTACGCCGTTACGGACAAGCTGAAGATATCGCCTTCCTATACGTACTCCAACGCCATCAGCTCCAAGGCGCGCGATCTGGGAGGCGTCAGCGACGAAAGCCTGTACGGCGTAAAGGTCCTGTATAATTTCTAAAAAAAGCATTCTGTATGGAGGTATCTATGAGATACAAAACACTACTCCCTTCGATTACGGCCGCTCTGTTTACAGCAGGAATACCATTTCTCGCTTTTGCCGAGGAAGCCTCGGCCCCAGCAGCAGCGGCGACGCCGTCGCTGAATACCGGAGACACCGCCTGGATGCTGATTTCAGCGGCACTCGTGCTGCTCATGCTCCCCGGATTGGCCCTCTTCTATGGCGGCATGGTGCGCTCGAAAAACGTGCTGTCCACCATGATGCATTCTTTCGTGGTCATGGGACTGATTGCCGTACAATGGATTGTCATCGGGTACACCATCGGTTTCGGCGAAGACACAAAGGGATTCTTCGGCGGCCTCAACAAATTCATGATGAACGGCATTACCATCGACACCCTGTCGAACACCATCCCTGAATTCGTCTTTGCCATGTTTCAGGCCATGTTCGCCATCATCACCATTGCCCTCATCTCCGGGGCGGTGGCCGAAAGGATAAAATTCTCCGCCTATTGCCTGTTCGCGGTCCTCTGGTCCACCCTGGTCTACGATCCCGTCGCTCACTGGGTGTGGGGCGGCGGCTGGCTGTCGAAACTGACCCCTGCAGCTCTCGATTTCGCGGGAGGAACGGTGGTCCATCTCTCCTCGGGTATTTCGGCGCTGGCATTGATTCTGTTTCTCGGCAAACGGCATGGTTTCCCCACGGAACGGATGGCTCCCCACTCCCTTCCCCTGACCCTCCTCGGCACGGGTCTCCTCTGGTTCGGCTGGTACGGATTCAACGCGGGCAGCGCCCTTGCCGCAAACGGAACCGCAGCCCTGGCCTTCACCACGACCACCGTGGCCCCCGCTGCCGCGGGCCTCTCCTGGATGTTCGCGGAATGGATCCACTCCGGAAAGCCCAGCGCTCTCGGTTTCGCATCCGGCGTTGTCGCCGGCCTGGTCGCTATCACCCCCGCAGCCGGATTCGTCACCCCCGGATGGGCGCTGGTAATAGGAGCCTGCGCTGGCGTCATCTGCTACCTGGCAGTCCTCATGAAAGCCAGGTTCAAGTACGATGACTCGCTGGACGCATTCGGCATCCACGGCGTGGGCGGCGCTTTCGGCGCCATCGCAACCGGAGCGTTCGCAACCGTCGGAGCGACCGGACTCATCATGGGGAATACCGGCCAGTTCCTCTCACAGATAATCGCCGTTGCGGCGGCCGGCGCCTATGCATTCATTATCACCTGCATCCTTGCCTTTATCATCGACAAGACCATCGGCCTCAGGGTGGAAAAGGAAGACGAGATCATGGGCCTCGATCAGACCCAGCACTCCGAATCGGGCTACAACCTGTTCTGATACGGTCCCGAGGGCATAAGGAATGCACCACGGCACGAAACCATGACAAAGCCGTCCGCACCGGACGGCTTTGTCCGTGGAACCTCTTTTCACCAAGATGCGGAGCTCTCTTTCGGGGACAGCATGGATACTTCACGGGCCGAACATAGTCCGCGGCAGGAAGATGTCGATGAGAAACTGCTCCGGCAGCTGGCAGACACCGAGAAGATGGCGGAGCTGGGCCGGTTGTCAGTGGGAATCATCCATGAGATCAATACCCCCCTGTCCGTAATCGCCGCCGCCTCCCAGATGGTTCTGCGCGAAAGGGACCTCCCCGATTCCGTTACCGAAATGGTGGAACGCATTCACCAGGAGGCCCGGCGGCTTTCCCGTCTCACCCGCGGTATCCTGGGCTTCTCGCGGGAAGACTCCCAGAGCGGCGAAACGGATGTGAACCGGATCCTCCGTGAAGTCGTCGACTTCCTCATCTATGAAATCCGGAAACGATCCGTTTTCGTCACATGGGAAACGGACCCTTTCCTCCCCCCCATCCTGGGGAATCCCGACCTGCTGAAGCAGGTATTTCTCAACCTCATCGTCAATGCTCTCCACGCCATGGAAAACGGCGGGGAACTGTCCCTTTGCTCCTCCCTGACAGACGACGCCATGGTTTGCATCCGCATCCGCGACACCGGGCCCGGCATCCCCGAAGACGCCGCTGACAGGGTATTCTCCCCCTTCTTCACCACTAAGGAACCGGGGAAGGGAACGGGTCTCGGTCTCTTCATCACCAGACGGAATGTGGAAAAGATGGGAGGAACGATCGTTCTGGAAAACCGGCAGGGCACAGGGGCCTGCTTCACGCTCATCTTTCCGCAGGCAGCCCCCTGAGCATCCCTTCCTCGCCCTCCCCTCTCTCCGCGTCGCTTGCGGGGGAGGCATTTGCTGGTACGATCTCAATCAGGGGACCATAGGGGGGAGCAGCCGTCATCAACGCGGGAGGATCGCCATGAACATCCTGGAAAAAGCGCTGCGGAAAGAAGGGGAGCTGAAGGCACATTATGAGAACATCGCCTGCGCAGCCCGGCTGCCGGGGATCAAGAAGATATTCACCCTCCTTGCCGAAGACGAACAGAAACACTATGACGCCGTTCTGTCCATGATGCAGTGGACGGATACCGCCCCTGTCAGCGACACAGCGGCCCTGGAAACAGCCAAGGAACTCCTGAGCGCCTGGACCGGCGACAGTGAAACGGCGGCACACCTGAAAAGGGATGTGGACGGATACCGGCTCGCCCTCACCCTGGAAACGGAAAGTGTCAGGTTCTACGAAGGCCTGTGCAGGGAAGCGACGGATGCCGGGGAGAAGAAACTCCTGGCCACGATACTGAGAGAAGAGAAAAAGCATTACACCATCGTGGCGAATCTCTACGAATTCGCCCTGAAGCCGGAATACTACCTCGCCTGGGGAGAGTTCAGCAACTTGCGCGACCTGTAGCGGAACGTGTGGACAGGAAGTCAGGGATAGCCGGCTCATGGCCGCCCGAAAGAAAGGGAGGAACGTGCGCGACTACCTGAATGCGGCGATTCACGCCGCCCGGAAGGCGGGAGCCATCCAGAAGGACAGGTTCAGGGATCTATTCCCGGTGGACTTCAAGGGTGAGAAAAACCTCGTCACCGAGGTGGACAGGGCCTCGGAGGACGCAATTATCGACGCGCTCCGCTCCGCCTTTCCCGAATGCGGTATTCTCGCCGAGGAGAGCGGTTTTGTCTCCGGAGGTTCCCCTCTCCGCTGGATAATCGACCCGCTTGACGGAACCACGAATTATGCCCACGGCTTTCCCTGGTTCGCCGTTTCCATCGCCCTGGAGGTGGACGGCGCCATCGGGGCGGGCGTGGTGCTAAACCCCATGATGGACGAACTGTTTACCGCAATCCGGGGAGAAGGGGCCTGGCTGAACGGACGGAAACTATCGGTGTCTGCGCGGCATCCTCTGTCCGAGTGCCTCCTTGCAACCGGCTTTCCCTACGACAGAACCCGGACCAATGAGAACAACTTCGGGAACTTCATAAAGTTCCAGCTCGCGGCACGGGCCGTCCGGCGTTTCGGGGCAGCTGCCCTGGACCTGGCGTACGTTGCCGCGGGGTACCTGGACGGTTACTGGGAGTGCAAACTGAATCCCTGGGACACGGCTGCCGGAAAACTCCTCGTGGCCGAGGCAGGAGGGATCGTGACCGACCATGCGGGAGGCCCCCATGGAACGGAGGAACATCGGATCCTTGCCAGCAACGGCCTCATCCACCGGGAAATGATCGCCGTCCTTGCCTCCTCGGACCAGGCTCCCCCACCCTAGCGCCCGTCCCCGATCCGTGCTCCCCCGGCAACACGCCCTGCACCTGCCGGCACGCTCCTCCCGATGCCCGTAAAGTATGCGGAAATCCTGCGTTCATACGGGCTGAACCGCTTCCCGCAGCTCGTCCTTTCACGTTGACAATGGCACGATGAAGGTGCTATGTATCACGGGGATTCCTACTCCATACACGGCGTTTTCGGAAAGGTGCAAAGGTGGAATGTTTTCACGTGCAAAATCGATGGGTACGCTTCGTCTTGGCGCTCAGTATCCTGGCGATCTTTTCCATCCCCGCATCAGCCGCCGATCCGGACGAATATTCGGTATTCATAAGCGGTTTTTCAGCGTTTCAGAAACAGGAATATGCAATCACGGTTGAAAGGATGACGCTGTTTCTCAAGGAGTATCCTTCCACCCCCCTCCGCGACATGGCCCTTTTCTGGCTGGCCCGTGCGCATTTCCGCCTGGGACACAGGGAAGAGGCGGCCCGCTCCATGGCCCTTTTTTTCCGGGAAAACCCGGACACCCCCTTAAGGAGCGCGGTAGAAGAGGAGCTGGTCGCCCTTGCGAAGGCCTACGAAAGGGGCGAACCTCTCCCGCCAGGAGTCGAGAGGCCGACGGTTGCCGCACGGCAGGCCACTCCCGTCGCTCCGGACAGGGAGCGCATCAGCCGTCCCGCACCCACTCCTTCAACGGCAACGGCGACGGAAGGAAAGCCCAAGGCCCGGCGGAAGTCCGGGGCAGCGGATCCTTCCCTCAAGGAACGCGCACTGGCGGAATATCGCGCCGTTCAGGAAAAGTATCCCGGTACACGGGCCGCGGCTGCTGCTGCGGAACGCTTGGAGAAACTGGGGGCAGTGCAGCCGGCTCCCGTGAAGACGCCCCCCCCTTCCCCGGGCACGGCCGCTCCCAGAGGAAACTCCCAGGCGGTCGACCTGGAGGTGGGGCAATTCGCGTCCGCCGACTTTTCCTTTTCCCCTGCAACGGCCCATACCGACGCCGGTTCAGGGGTATCCCTTCCCTTCGAGGTAGTAAACCGCGGCAACGCCGTTGACGCCTTTACCCTGGAAACGGGGTTCCCCCAGGAATTCGGGAGCCGTTTCACCGATGCCGGACGTCCCGGCGTCTTCATCAAGGAAACGCCCTCCCTGGCGCCGGGCGAGAGTTTCAGGGGTATCATGACGCTCACGGCTCCCCCAGGCATGGTGGACGGCCAGAAAGTAACCCATACCGTAAAACTCGTTTCCAGATTTGATCCCGGCACGTCCCTCTCCAGGGACATCTCCCTGGTTTCACGAGCCCCCCTTCTCCGCATGGTGGCCCGACCCGACAGGGTGCGGGTCTTGCCCGGAGAAACGATCACCTATCGGTTCGCCCTGCTCAATATCGGAAGCGCCGCGGCAAAGCGGGTCTCCTTCACCCTCTCCTACCCCCCCCAGCTTGAGCCCATCGTCCCCGCCGGCTCCGGGTTGAAAAAGGAGGCCCCCTTCGCCCTGGTTTCCGAAGAGAGCGCCATGGCATCGGGAGAAAACAGGGAATTCACGGTTGCCTTCCGCCTGCGGGACGAGGCCCTTGCCGGTCAGGAGCTGTTCTGCCGGGGGGAAGTGGAAAACCGTGAATTGCGGGTGCGGGAAACCTTCCTCTCTCCGGCAGCCGTGGTGGACCGGGTCAGGGGGGTGTCGGCCCGCTCCACGTCCGAGCGCCTCGAGATTCTGCCGGGACAGCGCGTGATCATTCCCCTTACCGTCATCAACACCGGAAACGATCGTGAAACCGTTACGCTGAAACCAACCATCCCCTCTTCCGTCAGGTATGCGGTGTACCGGAATCCAGGGGACGGCGCCCGTCAGTCGGACCAGCCGATTTCCGGGACCTTCGGTCCCCTTTCACCCCGGGAAGAGGCATCTCTCAAGCTGGAACTGCATGCGCCGGCCGACGCTGCCGACACCTCCCAGATTCCTCTTTCCATTGCCTTCTCTCCCCAGGGGGATCCGGCCCGTGCCGCCGTGCTTTCCTTCCGCCTGGTCTTTACCCGACCGGTCGTGGAGCTGGAAATGAAGGGTGCGGGCGGACGCCTCAAGCCCGGCGAGATCGCCCATCTGGAGCTCTGCATCGTCAATCGGGGGTCAAACACGGCCAAAGAAGTGGAAATACGAGGTTCCATACCGGATCGCATCGAAATCGTCGGTTCCGATCCGCCGTTTTCCGCCGACCGGAACCGGGAACGGATCTGGCTGTTCCCCGAACTGGGTCCCGGAGAAAGGCGGAGTATCGTTCTGGCCTACAAGGTGAAACCCGGTGTGGCAGCCGGCACCAACCTCCGCATCGAGACATCGCTCAGCTATCGGGATCAGCAGGGCAACTCCTACTGACCGGAAAGAATACCGCGCGCAGGGGAGACCGCCCGCGCGGGACGGGATACCAATGGAACAGGGCGCATCAGCATTTCCTACGCACGATTGGACACGGGAGTTCCCGTGCGCCGTCCGGATCCGTCCGGCGTGCGCTTTCGTTCCGGCTCTCCTGGCTTTACTCCTTCTCACCGCGCCGGGAAGGGCCGAAGAATATTTCCAGTACCTCCCTTCCCCGGTGGAAACGCACGCACCTCCAATCCCGGAAGGGGGCATCCTGACAAAAAGGGTGCTCATCCGGCCGGGAGATACCCTCTCGGCCATTTCCCGACGCTACTCGGGAAAAGCCTTCTACTACCCCCAGATACTCCTCTTCAACAGGATCCCCGACCCGAACCGGATATACGCGGGGAAAGAAATTCTTGTCCCGCTCTCCCTGCCGGCCCACAGAAGGGGACCCTCACCCGCCGCCTCCCCACTGAACCAAAGGGAGGAAGGCCCGCCGCACTCCGGCGGGACCAAGTACCAAACCCCAGGCAGCGACAAGGGAACGCGCCCA
>JAAZOO010000380.1 GCA_012797715.1 Geobacteraceae bacterium
ATGTTTTCGCTCTTGAGCCTCTCTCGCTCCTCGGCCTTCCTGAGGACAAGGATGATCTCGTCGTTCTTGAAGGGCTTGGAGACATAGTCATACGCCCCCATCTTCATGCATTCGATGGCAGTATCGACGGTTCCGTAGGCGGACATCATGATAATCGTCCCTTCCCTCCCCGCGGACCGGAACCGGCGGAGGAATTCGGGGCCGTCGACGACGGGCATCCGCACATCGCAGAGAATGACGTCATATGCTTTCTGCGCTGCCATTTCAAGGGCCTTTTCGCCGTCACAAGCCTCGTCGACGGCATACCCCTGCTTTCCCAGCACAATTGAGAGCATGTGCCGCAGGTTTGCTTCGTCATCAACGATGAGAATCTTTCTGTTCCTGTCGATGCTTTTCATAGTGCTTGCCGGACCGGAAGGCGGACGGAAAATGTCGTGCCTCCGGAGGGAACGCTTGCCACAGTGATGCGTCCGCCGAGCGAATCGATAATCCGAGCGGTTACCGCAAGCCCCAGCCCTGTTCCCTTGCCCGGCTCCTTTGTGGTGAAAAACTGGTCGAATATCCTTTCAATATGTTCCGGATCAATCCCGGTGCCGGAATCGCGTATCTCTATGCTCATGTATTTCTTTTCCATGTCTGCAAGAAACGAAGAGCGGAAGGCACCCCCAAAATCGTCCTTCCGGCGCCCCCGTATCGCGGGTTCCTGAGGCCCGGAGGTCTCTTCCGGTAGGGAAGCATCCAGGGAAGTCCTGACGGTCAGCGTTCCCCCATGGGGCATGGCGTCCCGCGCGTTGATGAAAAGGTTGGTGAATACCTGCTGCAACTCGTGCCGGTCGGCAAACACCTGTGCCGGTGACGATGCAAAGGCAGAGGATACGGTTATGTTCCTGAAAATCCCCTGTCCCTCCAGCATGCGCAGAGTTTCCCGCAGCAGATCATCCACATCGACCGCAACCCGCTCCCCCGTAGACGGCCGGGCATAGTCGAGCAATCCGCGCACGATTCGGTCGATACGGCCGGCATCGTCCTGAATCCTGCGCAGGTAGTCCTCTTTCTCAGCGTCGCCTCGCACCTCGTCCTGAAGAATTGCAGCGTATCCCATGATAGCGGAAAGGGGAGTTCCGATTTCATGGGCGGTGCCGGCGGCGAGAAGACCCACGGAGGCCATCTTCTCGGAACGGATGGTTTCTTCACGGGCAGTCTTCAATTCCCTGTTGATCCTCTCCAGGGAGAGGATATGTTCCTCCACCTCGTTTTTCTTGCGCCGCAGGGCGTCCACCATCCCATTGAAAGCCTCCGCCAGGAGGGCTATCTCCTCGCTTCCCGGAACAGGGACCCGGCAAGAGAGATCGCCGTCCGCAATTTTCTCCGTCGCTGACAGAAGACGTCGCATGGGGAGAACGATGAGGCGCGAGAGCAGGTACGATCCCAGACCGAGCAGGAGTATGAAATCCAGCAGAAAATAGGCCAGAAACATATGGCTGGATCGGCTGAGCCGTTCATAGTCCGGCGCAAGCGAAAGCGTGAGGCGGGCTGCGCCGACGATTGTTCCCTCCTGACGGAGAGGGGCATAGCGGGAGAGGGAATGGCCGTTTCCGCCTATGGCGACAGAGACGCTCCCCGTTTTCAGAACTTCCCGTATTCTCGCGTCAATGGAGGAGCTGTCTCCGGAACGGTACACCTCCCGTCCTCCGGCGTCGATGACCAGTATGCTCCGGAATGACTTTTCCGCAGAAAGTCCGAGGGCGAACCGATGTGCCGCCCCTGGGTTCCCCCTGGCGGTGAAATCGTCGGGAAGCAGGGAGAGAAATGACGAAAGTAGGATCC
>JAAZOO010000381.1 GCA_012797715.1 Geobacteraceae bacterium
GATCTCCATACCCTCTCGCCCCAGAAACACGGTCTGTTGATGGGAGAGCTCATGCGGTCCAGTCTCAACAGCCGCTGCGGCTACCGCATCGTGCAGGCGGAATTTTCCTCCTATTTCCGGCTTTCGGAAAACGGTCTGGTGGTCCTTTCCCGGAACAGCGCGGACATCAAGAGCAGGGAATACCGGCAGTCCGAGTGCGTGGTGGGAACCTACAGCTTCGTGGGCGCGAAATTGATTGTCACGGTGCGGCGCATCAGCACCCTGACCGGCAGGATCACCAGGATGGTGACCCGGGAGATCGACTACACCTGCTCGGGGGACACCGTCAGCCACTGGGTGAGGTAGGATCATTCAACCTCAAAACGGCAGGTGGAGTCGTCAGGAGTGAACGAAGGACGACTTCACCTGTCCGTTCCCGGGGATTCCGCCCGCGGCATCCCCTGCTCCAGCCAGTAGAGCCACGCCAGCAGTTCAGCCACCGCTGCGTAGAGTTCGGGCGGGATGTGCCTGTCCAGGTCCAGGTGCATGAGCATGCCTACCAGCTCGGGGGACTCGTGCACGTACACGCCGGCCTCACGGGCAAGATTGATGATGGCCTCGGCGGTCTCCCCCTCACCCTTTGCAATCACCCGCGGCGCATAGTCGCCCTTCCGGTACGCCAGGGCCGCCGCCCTGCGCTCACGCTCCTTCCGGTTCTTCATGGCGCACCACCACTCCTTGTACCTCGATGCCGACCGCCGCAAGGCGCTCTCTCAAGTCTCCGGTTCGCGCTCCCAGCAGGGATGCCGACTCCGTCGACGCCGCGGACAGGGACAGGTTCAGATCCTTTCCCTCCAGATTGATCACCGCGGCCACCCTTCCCAGGTTGGGCAGGTCTAGGCGCAGGGTGGTCCGCCACCCGTGATCCTCCCCCTCTTCGGGATGCGCCTCCCGCTCTTCCACTTCCCACTCCATGGGCTGCCCCTGCCATGCCTCCCCCTGCCAGAGCACTATCCCCGAGTTCAACAGATTCAGCTGTTGACGGACAAGGGGAAGGGTCCGGCTGTCGGCGATTTCTCCCTGAAGGGGGGACGAAGCCGGGAAAGCATCCTTCCCCTCCCGCTCCTCACCGGGCGAAATGCCGGGTGTCCCCGCGGCGGGGGTCCGGACTGCATCATTGCCTGCGTCCGGCGCCATGGCGGTCGATCCGTGCCGGGGGGGTCCGGCGTTGCGCTCAACCTCCGCGCGCGGCGCTTGGACAGGGGCGTCCGGCGCCTTCTTTTCCAGAAGAGCGGGGTCGAGTTGACCGTAGGTTTCCTTCAGCAGGCGTGCCCGCTGCTCCGCGCCGCTGAGGGCCGCACGGTCTGCGGCGGGCCCGGCGGCCTGGCTTTCCGGCTGAGGAGCCCCGACCCCTCGGCCCGAATCACCTTCCGCCGGCCCCTTCCCGGCAGCGGCCCTCGCGGAAAGCTCTCCCCTCTCAGGCCGGCCCTCAGGCATGACACGCCCATCCCGGGCAGGAGCCTCGGCCGATGCCTGCTCCCTTCCGGATGCCCCGGCTCCCTTCTCTTCCCGTTGTGAAGGGATAGCGGCATCGGGCGGCTCCCTCTCCGGCGGCATGCCGGAAACCGCCGGCTCCGCGGGTGTCCCCCCCTCCGCTCGCGCCGTCACGGTTGATTCCGGCATGTTCCCACGCGTGTCCGGCCTGGACAGGGTCCCCTGCGGCTCGCGCAGGACCTCCGCCAGGGGCCGCTCCCCTTGGGCCCATTCCTTCAGGTGCGATTCGTAGAAAAGGCCGCTTTCCCCCAATGCCCGGCGGAGCCGCCCGGCCAGCCGCGCCGTGTCGACCGGCGGACCGTCCAGTACGGGCTCCGGAACCGGAAGGGAAGGTAGGGCGGTCCCGGAGACCGGACCTGAATCGCTCAGGATCTGTTTCACCAGTTGCCCGGCAGGGCTCAGGGTTACGGGGGTGCCGCTGAGCGTGTTCCCGGCAAGGGCGAAGGTGGGTCGGCCGTCCTGGTGGAGAAAGGTCATGCGCAGGGAATCACCGATCTGAACCCGCGAGGGGAGGTCCATGGCGAACAGGTGGGAGGAGATTCTGACGAGGGACATCCCGTCCTCGTATTTCCCCATCACCGTGGCCAGCACCTCGGTTCCCGGCGACAGGACGAGCCGGGCCGGCGGCCCTTCTCCGCCGCGCGGTTGAGCCCCGGGCTCTCCGAGACCCCGGATGTTCTGCAGGAACTGTATCACTGTTTCACGTATGCTCGGCACGGTCATTCACCCCGGTTCATGGCCGGCTTTCGTCGGTGCGGGCCACATTGCGCAGGAACAGCCAGGAGAGCAGCGGCAGGAGCAGGAGGAAGCCGTAGAGGAGGACATGGAACGCCTGCTGCACTCCCATGCGGTCGGCCAGCCTGCCCACCAGGGGGCCGCTGACGATGAAGGCGATGCGGAACGAGAGGGACTGGAGCGACAGGATGCTCGCCCGCTCCGACGACCGGCTTTCGTTCTGGGTATAGTGGAGGAAGATCGGTCCCCGCAGCCCGCGCATGGCGGTGAGCAGGTAATAGAACAGGAAGCCGAGTGTCCCGCCCACCAGGCCGAGGCCCGCGTATCCGGCCAGGATCATGGCGCAGAACAGGAAGATTCCCTTCCGGTCCCCGAGGGAAGCGTGGACCCGGTGGCTCGCCAGGGCGAACACCGCCACCATCAGATTGGCGCCGGCCCAGGCCGGGCCGAACCAGGCCAGGGGCACGCCGTTCTCCCGCATGTAGGGCTGGATCAGCCACACCGGATAGAAGGAGGCGATGCCGAGGAGCGTGTTCAGCAGGATGATAGCCCGGAGGCGCCGGTTGTCCAGGAATGCATAGCTGGTAATCCGCAGGGCCTCGCCCAGGTGGCTGTGGGTGGAGATGCCCGTGTCCCGGGGAGGCTCCTTCATGGTGCGCACCACGGAAAAGGCCGCGGCCCAGACCCCTATCTGGAGGAAAAACGGGAGCAGGGGCATGGCCGCGTACATGACACCGGCGAACAGGGCGCCCAGGGCCTCCCCGGTCTGGGAAAAACCGTTCACCCTCCCCTCGTAGCGGGCGTACTGCCCTTCCTTCCCCTCGGCCAGGAGGGTCTCGTAGAGGAGGGCGCTGTCGGAACCGCTGATGAAGGAGAGTGCCGTGCCCAGGAGGATCTCCGCCGCAAGCACCTCTCCGAAGGAGCCTGCAACGGTGTAGAGCCCCCAGCCCGCGGTGCCGATGACGGTGGCGATGCTGAGGGCGGTGCGGTACCCGAGGCGGTCGCTCACATAGCCGGAGGGGTACTCCAGGAGCACGGTGGCCGCGGAAAAAATCCCCTGCAGGACCAGTATCTCGGTGAGGCTCAGGCCGATATGGTCTTTCCAGAACAGGGTGATGATCGCCATGGGGAACAGGGTCTTCTGGAGGAAGGCGAAGGCGTAGAGCTTTCCGATGTTTGCATGGAAGGGCGTCACCATTTCCCCACCCTCACTCCACCTCGTCCACATCCCGTCCCGAAAGCACGGAAAGAGGCTCCTCCGCGGTGACGTCGTATCCCGGCCTGGCGTACCCGTCCTTTTCCTTGATGAGAAGCCAGTTGTCGGCCCTGCCGCCCCAGCGGGTCCTGACCAGGGCGAATCCGCCGCGCAGTTTTTCCCCGCAGATCCGGATATTGGCGGCCCCCCTTTCCAGCATCTCGGCGAAGGGCTCCCCCTCTCCCGCCGGTTCAAAGGTCCCCCGGTCCCAGACGATGACCCGGCCCGCGCCGTACTCGCCCTCCGGTATGCTCCCCTCGAAATCCCCGTACTCCAGGGGATGGTCCTCCACCGCCACCGCCAGCCGCTTGTCGGCCGGGTCCAGGCTCGGCCCCTTGGGCACGGCCCAGCTCTTCAGCACCCCCCCCTCTTCCAGGCGCAGGTCGTAGTGGAGGGTGCGGGCGTGGTGTTTCTGGATCACGAAGCGAGCCGGAAGCCCCCCCTGCAGCGGAGGGGAGCCCTTCTCCCCATCCGGTTCCGGGGTGCGGGCGAAGTCGCGCTTTGAGCGGTATTTTTCAAGGGACATGGTGTTTTCCCTGTAGGGGCAAACCATGTGTTTGCCCTTCGGAATGGGCGATCACAAGGATCGCCCTTACGACTGCAAGGCGCGTTATCCCGCCGCCCCCACCAGCTCCTTGGCCCTGGCCACCACATTCTCCACGGTGAAGCCGAATCGCCTGAACAGCTCGCCTGCCGGGGCGCTGGCGCCGAAACGGTCCAGGGCGAGGATCCCGCCCCGGTCGCCGACCCACTCCCGCCACCCCAGGGAAGCGCCCGCCTCCACCGCCAGCCTTGCCGTCACATCGGGAGGGAGGACCCGGTCTCGATACGTCATGGGCTGCTCGCGGAACAGCTCCCAGCTTGGAAGGCTGACCACCCGGGCGTCGATCCCCTCCGCTGCCAGCCGCTGTTGCGCCTCCAGGACGAGCTGCACCTCCGACCCTGTCGCCAGGAGAATCACCCGGGGCGTCGCGCCCCTCTCCCGAGACAGGACATACCCTCCCTTCAGGAGCCCTTCTGCGGGAGCCACGACGCTCCGGTCGAATACCGGGAGATTCTGGCGGGTAAGAACCAGCAGCGTGGGGCCGTCCATCCTCTCCATGGCGGAGCGCCACGCCCAGGTCGTCTCATTGGCGTCGGCCGGACGTATCACGCGGAGATTGGGCATGGCGCGGAGGGAGGCCAGATGCTCCACCGGCTGGTGGGTGGGTCCGTCCTCTCCCACGCCGATGGAATCATGGGTCATGACGTAGATCACCGGGAGCCCCATGAGGGCCGCCATGCGTATGGCAGGCCGGGCATAGTCGGTGAAGACGAAGAAGGTGGCGGCATAGGGCCGGATCCCGCCGTGCAGGGCCATGCCCGAGGCGCAGGCGGCCATGGCGTGTTCCCGGATCCCCCAGGCGATGTTCCGGCCTGCCGGGTCATCCCGTTCCAGGTATCCGCTCCCGGCAATCAGGGACTTGGTGGAAGGGGAGAGATCGGCGCTCCCGCCCACCAGCCACGGCACCCTGGCGGCGACAGCGTTCAGCACCGTGCCCGAGGCGGCGCGGGTGGCGACCGCCTTTTCCGGGGAAAAGACGGGCAGGTCCGCGTCCCACCCGGGGGGAAGGACCCCGGCACGGGACGCGTCCAGCCGGTCTGCCAGATCGGGATAGGCCTGCCGGTAGTCGTCGAGCCGGGCGTTCCACTCCTCCTCCAGCCTGATGCCCCGTTCCACGGCCTTGCCCATATGGGAACGCACCTCTTCGGGCACGAAAAACGTCTCCTCCTCGGGCCAGCCGTAGCATCTCTTCGTCAGCCGGACCTCCTCCTCTCCCAGGGGCTCGCCGTGGGCCGACGGGGAGTCCTGCCGGTTGGGCGATCCGTACCCGATATGGGAGCGGACGATAATCAGCGAGGGTCGATCCTCTTCATCACGGGCCTCCTCGAAGGCCCTGGACAGGGCGTCCAGGTCGTCGGCCCGATCCCCCACATCAATGACGTGCCAGCCGTAGGACTGGAAGCGCCGGGACGCGTTGTCCGAACAGGAAAGGGCCGTGCTCCCCTCGATGGTGATGCGGTTGTCGTCGAAGACGCAGATCAGCTTCCCCAGCCCCAGGTGGCCTGCCAGGGAGGCGGCCTCGTGGGATGCTCCCTCCATGAGATCGCCGTCACCGCACAACACCCAGGTGCGGTGGTCGATGATTGCGTGGCCGGGACGGTTGAACACCGCCGCAAGGTGGGCCTCGGCCATCGCCATTCCTACGCCGTTCATGATCCCCTGTCCCAGAGGGCCGGTGGTGGTTTCCACGCCGGGGGTATGCCCGTATTCCGGGTGTCCCGGCGTCCGGCTCCCCCACTGGCGGAAATTCTTCAATTCCTCCAGGGACAGGTCATACCCCGTCAGATGGAGCATGGAATACAGGAGCATGGAGGCGTGACCGATGGAGAGGATGAACCGGTCCCTGTTGAACCACCCGGGATTTTTGGGATTGAAGCGGTGGAACCGGCTCCACAGGACGTAGGCCAGGGGCGCCAGCGCCATGGGAGTTCCGGGGTGACCCGATTGGGCCTGCTGGACCGCATCCATGGACAGGGTGCGGATGGTGTCGATGCTCAGTCTGTCGATATCGTGCGTCATGATTGCGCTCTCCTTCCATAGGGCGGATTCCGCTACTGTACCCGCAGCAGGCAGAATGGTAAAGAATTTTCCGCCGGTTACGGCCGCTGGCGCAGGGTGCGGGAACGGTCCCTCCTCCATAATTTCACGGCCCTGCAAAAACAGTCCTTTTTCTTTATCGCCGGCTGGA
>JAAZOO010000382.1 GCA_012797715.1 Geobacteraceae bacterium
CATCATTTCCGACATTTCATGGTACGAAACCGAATTCGGTGCCCCTCGTGCTCCGGTCGCCACCGTCTTCACCGGTGTGGAAGTATTCAGAGACATATCTCCGACCGCGTCTTCTATGGTGCCGACGACCCGCAACAGGTCAAGCGCCTCTTTTCTCTTGGGGTTATAGGTTGCCCCCCACCCCTCGCGCCAGTGGCGGATAATCTGCCGTGAAATCTCCTGCTGTTCGGTTAGAGGCGTTACCACGTAGTATCGTGCCAGGTCGTAGGTCTTTGCCAGCCGGGCGATGTCGTGCAGGTCAAGATTCGTTACGGCTGTAGCGACAACACGCCGGTTTTTGTCGTAAACCGGGTAGTGGACCAGCGCAATAGCAATTGTTGCGCCTTCCCTTTTTTCAGTCGGCATTTCCTCCACAGCTCCGCAGTTCCTTCACATATGATGCATCCTCAGCAGTCAGGCAGGCTGCCTCCAGCAGCTCAGGCCTCACGAGGAATGTCCTCCTCAGGGACTCGCGACGACGCCACCGGGCAATCTCCCGGTTATTTCCCGACAACAGAACCGGGGGAACGGCCAATCCCCTGAATTCCGGCGGGCGGGTATACTGGGGATACTCCAGGAGACCGTTGGAAAATGAGTCGTCTTCCGCGGACTCATCACTTCCGAGGACGCCCGGTATCAGTCTCGTCACGGCGTCCACGAGAACCAGGGAGGCGAATTCTCCTCCTGTCAGGACAAAATCGCCGATAGATATCTCCCTGTCCACGAACAGGTCCCGCACCCGCTCGTCAATCCCCTCGTAGCGACCGCAGATGATAATCAATCCATCTTCCTGGGCAAGCTCCCGTGCCATACCCTGATTGAGCGTTTTCCCTCGAGGGGTCGTCAGGATCACCGTGGATGCAGGGCGATCTTTCCTGACATACTCGATGCAGGCAGCCAAAGGCTCAACCTTCATCACCATTCCGACCCCGCCTCCGTAGGGGTAATCATCGGTAACCCGGTGTTTGTCAGAGGCAAAATCGCGAATATTATGGATGCGAACATCCAGAAGCCCTCTGTCTGCGGCATGCTTCAGAATGCTTTCGGAGAAGGCCCCCTGAAACATCCCGGGGAAAAGGGTCAACAGATCGACGTTCATAGATCCAGCAACCCTTCCGGAGGGCGAACCGTCATGGTACGCGCGCTCAGATTTATCTCCAGGACAACATCACTGACAGCAGGGACAAGATACTCCTTCTCGCCATCTTTCACCACATACACATCATGTGCGCCGGTCGCGAAGATATCGGCAAGCTCCCCGATAACTCCCCGCTGTTCGTCTACAACGGCGAGTCCCAGCAGATCCTGCCAGTAGTATTCTCCCTCGGGCAGGGCAGGCAATTGGTCGCGGGAGACGTACACCTCGCACCCGACGAGGAAGAGCACGTCATTTATGTCGTCAATCCCTGCAATGGAAACGAGAGCCTTGTGTTTATGTTCTACGGCCCTGCGAATCCTGAACGACGAATGCCGTCCGTCTTGCGTCCTGACAGTGAAAGATTGCAGGGAGAGAATACTCCCCGCATCTCCGGAGTAGGGAACAACGCGGATCTGTCCTCTTATGCCGTGTGTTCCCGTAATCTTTCCGATCAAGATCAGATTTTTCCCGTCCTGCATCTATTCTACTATCTTCAGAATTGCCTTCTTGTTGCTTTTCGTGGAAACCGCATTGAGAAGGGTCCTGATAGCTTTTGCCGTCCGTCCCTCCTTGCCAATGATACGCCCCATGTCTTCCTTTGCTACGGTGAGCTTGATAACCATGGTGTCATTTTCCATTTCCTCGGCAATGTTCACCATACTGGGGTCGTCGACAAGAGCTTTGGCAATGATTTCAACGAGTTGTCTCATGATGGCATCCTCTGTGCTTGTAGAATATCCGGCGGACCGGAAAAACTGGACATCATGCTGCCTTGCTGGTGAACTTCTCCCAGATTCCTGATTTTTTCAGCATCTGCTTGACGGTGTCCGTCGCCTGGGCACCCTTTGACAGCCATTCCAGGGTTTTGCTTTCTTCAAACCTTACCGCAGCGGGATCCTGGTTCGGGTCGTAGGAACCGACCCTTTCGATGAACCTTCCATCCCTCTTGTAACGCTCATCCGCCACGACAATCTGATAGTACGGTTTCTTCTTGGCGCCGGCCCGTGCAAGTCGAATTTTTACTGCCATTGCTATCCTCCTGTTTCTGCTTCTCGATGTATTGATGCAAGATAACTTTCTATACAACTTAGAAAGGGGGCATCCCTTTTCGTAACGCACCCATCCCTTTCAAAAGCCCCTTCGGTCCGATTTTCTGAAGGTGCCTGACAACCTTTACCGCCTCGGCAAACCGCTTCAACAGCTGGTTCACTTCCTGCACCGTAGTGCCGCTCCCCTTGGCTATCCTCAAACGGCGGCTCCCGTTGATGATTCCGGGGTTTGCACGCTCCTCGCGGGTCATGGAATCGATGATCGCCTCGATGCGTTTCAATTCCTTCTCGCTGGGTTGCGCGCCTTCCATCTGTTTCATCATCTTTCCCATGCCGGGGATAAGACTCATGATGGACTCCAGAGAACCCATCTTTTTCATCTGCTGCAACTGACTCCTGAAGTCCTCCAGATCGTACTGGTTCTTTTTCAACTTGTGCTGAAGCTTCTGCGCTTCCTTGAGATCGATGGTCGACTGTGCCTTCTCGATGAGCGTCAGCACGTCACCCATGCCCAGAATGCGAGACACCAATCGATCCGCATGGAACACGTCCAGGGCGTCCAGCTTTTCACCGAGACCGACAAATTTGACGGGCTTTCCGGTAACAGCCTTGATGGAAAGGGCAGCCCCCCCCTTGGCATCACCATCCAGCTTCGTGAGTATAAAACCGGTGAGGTTGAGCCGCTCATCAAATCCGGTGGCCACATTCACAGCCTCCTGGCCGGTCATGGCATCGGCAACCAGGAGGATTTCTCGCGGCTCGGCAGCCGCCTTGATACGCACCAGCTCCTCCATCAACGCTTCATCGATCTGGAGCCGCCCGGCCGTATCGTAAATGACCGTGTCGAAACCGGATGTCCGGGCATAGTGCAGAGCCTCACGACAGATATCCACCGGATCCTGATCCGACCGCGAATCAAAGACCTCCATCGAAAGCTGCGCGCCCAGGGTCTTCAGCTGCTGAATGGCGGCGGGGCGGTACACGTCCGCGGGCACCAGGAGAGGCCTCCTGCGCTGCGCCTTCAGGTATCTGGCAAGCTTGCCGCACGTGGTGGTCTTGCCCGACCCCTGAAGGCCCACCAGCATGATGGCAACCGGTGGTTTTGCCGCGAGGTCAAGGGAGTTGTCCTCTCCACCCCCCATGAGGGAAACGAGCTCGTCGTGGACGATCTTGATGACCTGCTGACCGGGGGCAAGGCTCTGGAGAACCTGCGAACCGATGGCCTGTGATCTGACCCTTTCAATAAAATCCTTCACGACCTTGAAGTTGACGTCTGCTTCAAGAAGCACAAGCCTGACTTCACGCAGGGCGTCCTTGATATTCTCTTCGGTCATGACACCGTGACCGCGAAGCTTCTTGAATATCAGATCCAGTTTGTCGGAAAGGCTTTCAAACATTGGCTACCCTTGACCCCGAATACCCGGGAACGACCCGCATTCCCTGAAAAAACGCGCAAAACCGCCTGTAAAGCGGTTTATACTAGTTGACCGTTTCACTTTTTGTCAAGAAAATTATTCCGCTCCCCATCAACTGTCCGGGAAGCGGTCGGGAAACGGCGCGGACAGGCACCGATGGAGAAAGCCCATGGCCGGACCGGATCAAGAAAGGGGTGTCGGTTTTTCAGGGATTCCCATGCTGTAGGCAACCGCCTCCCGTACATCGTCAATGAAGACTATCTTCAGGTCGGCCTTTACCGTGGCCGGGATATCCTCCACATCCACCCGATTCCGTTCAGGGACGACTACCATCCGGACACCTGCCCGATGAGCCGCCAGTATTTTCTCCTTCAGCCCGCCGATGGGCAGAACCCGCCCGGAAAGACTGATCTCTCCGGTCATGGCAACATCACGCCGCGCCGGCCGCCCCGTGAGCAGGGAAACGATGGCAGAAACCATGGTAATTCCGGC
>JAAZOO010000383.1 GCA_012797715.1 Geobacteraceae bacterium
CATCCCGGCAAGTCCTCCCGTGGCGATGACCCGTAAATGTTCCCTGCTCTCGGCCTTGATCCGCATCACAATCTCGTCGACAAGCCCCACATACCCGTAGAATATTCCGGACTGCATGGCACCCACAGTATTTTTCGCTATAATGGACGGCGGCTTCACGAATTCGACTCTGGGAAGTTTACTGGCCTTCTGGAAGAGCGCCTCAGCAGATATCATGATGCCCGGAGCGATGACGCCGCCGCAGTATTGCCCCTTGCCGTTCACGAGATCGAAGGTGGTAGCCGTTCCGAAATCCACAATAATAAGTGCGGTTCCATACTTCTCGAATCCCGCGACAGCGTTTACAATGCGATCCGCTCCGACCTCCTTTGGGTTCTCGTAATGAATAGGCATTCCAGTCCGTATGCCGGGGCCCACCACATAGGGTCTCAGGTTGAAATAGTGGGAGGAAAGCCTTTCCAACACCCCGGTCAGCGCCGGGACAACGGAAGAGATGATGATATCGTCAACCACATCGCTCTCAATCCCGGAGAATCGGAACAATTCACCTATGAGTATCGCATACTCATCGACGGTCTTCGCCGTGTCGGTCGCAATTCTCCAGTCTTTCACAAGGGAATGGCCGTCATAAAGGCCGAGAACGGTATTACTGTTGCCTACGTCAATGACAAGTAACACGTGCATACGCTCCACAAAACATAGAATACTCACGGCACGATGCTTACCGAATGTCCTCCCGGGAGCAGTGCCCGTTTTTTTACACAAATCTCACGTCACCAGACAGCACCCGTTTCGGCACTCCGTCGCTGGTCTGAAGAAGAAGAGCTCCATCCGAATCTATTCCAACAACCGTACCTTCCATGTCACCGTCACCGGATGAAACCGCCACCCGCCGGAACCGGATCATGGCCCGGGCAATCCATTCCTCCCTGAGAGGCTCGAACCCCCGGTTCAAGAAATCATCGTAGAGGGAGTCAAGAAGAGAAAGGAGCGTTCGGGTAAACTCGAGGCGGCTGACGGGAGCGCCGTGCTCAAGCAGCAGCGAACTGGCGGGGTATCGCAGGTCATCCGGGAACTGATCTCTCTCCATATTGATATTAACACCGATGCCGAGCACCACCCAGTGTATCGTGTCCGTCTCGGCGCTCATCTCATTCAGGAGACCGGCGACTTTCCGTTCATGTACGAGGACATCATTGGGCCACTTGATGCGTGGCTGGAGGCGCGTAACCGACTCGATTGCGCGGGCGACAGCGACCGCCGAGAGAAAGGTGAGTTGAGGGGCTGTGGCAGGGAGGATGGGAGGGCGAAGGATAACCGAACAGTACAGGTTTACGCCGGGTGGCGATTCCCAGCGCCTCCCGAGACGTCCCTTGCCCCCGGTCTGCATCTCGGCCAGAACGACGGTTCCATCACCGGCACCTTCTTCCGCCATGCGGAAGGCAAGCTGGTTCGTTGAACCGGTTTCACGCACACAGACGATACGACGGCCGATTCGCTTCGCAGAATGACCTGCTCCCAGTTCCAGATCGCTCAGGTCATCGGGAGGCGCGATAAAACGGTACCCCCTGGAGGGAAGCGATACGATACGGTACCCCTTTGCCTTGAGCATCTTCACATGCTTCCAGACCGCTGTACGGGATACCCCGAGGGCACCTGCCAGCTCTTCTCCGGAAAGCACCGCACCCTTTCCCGCACGGAACAGATCTACCATTCTCCGTTCAAGGGGGAGCTTGTCGGTATCAGGTCTGGTAGCATCGGATATCTTCACCTCTCCTCCAGAAGCATGGAAATATCCACTGCCCGCGCCGAATGGGTCAGCGCGCCGACGGAGATGATGTCCACTCCGGTGGCGGCAATTGCGCCAACGGTATCGAGATTTACACCGCCCGATGCTTCCAGAAGAGCTTTACCCCCTGCCAGGACAACGGCGCGACGCATCGTTTCAAGGTCAATATTGTCCAGCATGATGATATCCGCGCCGGCATCCAACGCTTCAGCCACCTGCTCCAGGGTTTCCGTTTCTACTTCAATTTTCAGTGTGTGCGGGGCAACGGACCTCGCACGTTTCACGGCGATCGTAATCCCGCCGGCGGCGACGATATGGTTTTCCTTGATAAGGATCCCATCGTAGAGGCCGGTCCGGTGGTTCCAACCGCCGCCGATGCGCACCGCGTACTTTTCCAGGTGTCGCAGCCCCGGCGTCGTCTTGCGAGTATCGACCACACGCGCTTTCGTGCCTTGGACGGCATCCCGGTATCGTCGCGTAAGGGTAGCAACCCCGCTCATGCGCTGCAGCAGATTCAAGGCAACCCTCTCCCCCTGAAGGAGTACTGCTGCGTCACCGCATATATGCGCGATGACATCTCCCTCCCCCGGACAATCCCCATCCTGGCAACATGGCGTAAAGACAGTCCTCGGATCGAGGAGGTGAAAAACCCGAGCAGCCACATGGATTCCCGCCAGCACAAATGGCTCCTTGGCCAGCAGACGAGCCTTTGCTTCACGCGTACCGGCAACCACGGCCTGGGTGGTGATATCCCCGGTATGGATATCCTCCAGCAAGGCATTTTCAATTATTCTGTCCACGCCGATCATGAAACTCTCCCCAGGTTCAGAAAACGTGACGGTGCTCCCCAGCGTAGGCGGATATCAGCCCGGACTCCTGATACAAGGCGGTGCACGGCTTTGCAGAAGCCCGTCCTTTATACCATAGGTTCATGATCACGGCAACCGCGAATCATCTGTTATGCTTACAAAATCAGCACGGGAAGGATGAGCCTCTCATAGTTTGAGGACTCTTTCTGGGGGGGTGAGGACCAAGGATGATGGCGGCTGCCAAATGGGTAGTACCATCCGGGGAACGGTGGAAAAGTAGCCGTGCTCTGCGGGGAGAGCTCCGAAAGACAAAGCCCCTGGCCGACACAAGAGGGCCAAGGGCTAGAGGGGTGCTGCAAGGATGGTGATCCCAAGGGGACTTGAACCCCTGTTACCGACGTGAAAGGCCGGTGTCCTAACCGCTAGACGATGGGACCGAACGTGGAGAATCGGCATGCAACCGAGAATTATATGAAATTGGCTGGGGGACAAGGATTCGAACCTTGGTTGGCGGAGTCAGAGTCCGCAGTCCTGCCGCTAGACGATCCCCCAGCAGGCAGAACGTCCTTATACCAAAGTCATCACGGATCGTCAAGATTTTTCAACACCGCCTTAGCCGCAAACAGGACCGCAGTAATGACTCGCAGAAGCAGGCGCGTCCATCACCTGCAACGGGCAGCCCCTGCCTCCAGTGCCCTTATATTTGCGGGAATAAATTTGTGATTACGTTCAGGAAGGGTTTCCTTGAGCGCTTCCGCAAGCGAAGAAAGGGAAACGGCTCCGGTTCGGGCTGCATAGGCCCCGATGGCAACCATGTTCACCATCCTCGCATCTCCCACCTCAACGGCAACGGCATTCATGGGGATCGCGATGATCTCGATATCTGTTCGCGGGAATCCTTTAAGATCAACAAGGGAGGTATTGACAATGCAGACACCGCCAGGCTTGATTCTAGGACCGTATTTATCCAGCGAGGCCTGGTTGAGAAAGATGCCGACCGAAGGGTTCCCTATGACAGGTGAACCTATTTCGCCATCGGTGATCACGATGGTGCACATGGCCGCACCACCTCGCTTTTCGGGACCATATGAAGGAAGAAAGGAAACGTTTTTCTCTTCGATGATTGCCGCATGGGAGAGAAGAGTTCCCGCAAGGAGAACACCCTGACCACCAAAACCGGACATAAACAAATCATGCCTCATTACAAAGCTCCCTCATCACGTTACGTAGTGACATGCCTGCCCCTGAAACCGCTTCAGAAATTAGCTGTATTCTTATAGGTTCCAAGCCTGAAGTAATCGGACATCTCCTTCCCGACCCGTTCATTGGCCTGGATAGCGCTCATTCCCCAGTTGGTCGGACAGGCGGAAAGCACTTCAACGAAGGAAAACCCCTTCCCCTCCACCTGATACCGGAACGCCTTCTTGATCTGCTTTTTCGCATCCATGAGATTTTTCGGTGTATTTACGGCAGCGCGCGCGGCAAAGGCAACGCCGTCAAGACAGGACAGCAGCTCGGCGACCCTGATGGGATACCCTTCGGTATCCTGTTTTCTGCCGAGCGGAGAGGTAGATGTCTTCTGGCCGAGCAGGGTTGTCGGTGCCATCTGTCCTCCCGTCATGCCGTACGTGGTGTTATTGACGAAAATAACGGAAATGCCCTCTCCCCGATTCGCTGCGTGGATAATCTCCGCAGTTCCTATGGCCGCGAGGTCACCGTCACCCTGGTAGGTGAAGACAAAACTGTCGGGCCGGGCTCGTTTGACACCGGTTGCAACGGCCGGTGCCCGACCGTGGGGAGACTCAACCACGTCGATGTCAAAATAGCTGTACAGGAAGACGGAACACCCGATTGAGGCGACTCCGATGGTTTTCTTCTGCAGGCCAAATTCATCCAACGCCTCGGCAACGAGACGATGGATGGTTCCGTGATGGCATCCCGGGCAGTAATGTGTCTGAACATCCTTTAGACTTTCCGGTCTTTTGAATACCTGTTGCATTCCGTAACCTCATCACCTACGATGAATTTTTTCATGCACTTGTCGGGACGCTTGACAAATACAAATCTCTAATAATGCTTCCGTATCTGCTCCAGAAGCTCCTCCGGAGTGGGGAGCGAGCCGGTGCCTGACGGCCTGCCGTAGAAAAACACCTCCGCGTCCTTTGCAACGGAGAGCCTGACATCATCCACCATCTGGCCGGTATTCAACTCCACATCCAGAACTTTCTTGCAGGATGCGGTAACGGCAGCGAACGACCTTTCCGGGAAGGGGAAAAGGGTAATCGGCCGAAGCAGTCCGACCTTTAAACCTTCATCCCGTGCCATCATGACCGCCGTTTTCGCAATTCTAGCGGCCGAACCGAAACCCGTCACAACCAGGGATGCGTCGGAGATTTCGAATTCCTCGCAGCGGCACTCCCTCTCCTTGAGAGCCTGATACTTTGCATGGAGCACCCAGTTACGGGCCTCCAGCTCGCCGTCTCCAAGGTACAGGGACTTGATGAACCTCTGCTCACCATCTCCCTTTCCCCTGAGGGCCCAGTCTTTGGGTGGAAGTTCCCGCTGTGGACGCGGGTGGGGTTCGAGCGGTTCCTTCATCTGCCCTACTACGGCGTCCCCCAGAATCATGGCGGGAATCCGGTAAATCTCCGCGAGGTCGAAAGCAAGCATGGTGAGGTCGTACATCTCCTGGATCGAGGAGGGCGCAAGTACGAGAGTGTGGTACCCTCCATGACCGCCGCCCTTGACTGCCTGGAAATAATCTCCTTGAGACGCATCAATGCCACCGAGACCGGGACCGGAACGGGAAATATTGACAATCAGGCAGGGAAGTTCCATGGCGGCCATGTAGGAGATGGCCTCCATCTTCAGGGAAATGCCGGGGCTTGATGAGGAAGTCATGGCACGCACGCCGGTCGATGCAGCGCCGAGAACCATATTTATAGACGCGATCTCGCTCTCCGCCTGGATGAATACGCCGCCCAGCTCGGGCAGCACTCGAGACATGTATTCGGGGATGTCGTTCTGCGGCGTAATCGGATAGCCGAAATAGTGCCTGCACCCAGCCTCAACAGCACCTCGGCAGATAGCCTCGTTCCCTCTCACAAGTAGACGCTTCGACAATTTTTCCTCCCGCTTGCTTCCGCCAGCATACAGTTTGATGGCGTCCTGGACACGACAGGGTCTCCGGGTAACTCGCCACAAGGCACGGGTGTACCATTATTATCGAATTTTGGCAACACCATCGTTTTCCGGAAAACCGTATCCCAGATTATTTAAAGACCTTAATAGCAACATCAGGACACATCTCGGCGCACAGACAGCATCCGGTGCACTGTTGTGCGGTCCCGGAGAAAACAGCGGGTGTATAACCATGGTTGTTTATCTGATCGCTCAAGACAATAAGCTTTTTCGGACACGCTATGGTACAGAGTCCACAACCTTTACACCTCGACTCATCGATCTCTATTTTCGGCATATCCTCACTTCCTTGTTACCAATGTGCGGTATTGAAATTCACTTGTAATGGAAAGTAACAGAAGCCCTCGCATCAAGTCAAATTATTTCATTTTTACGCAAAGCACATTTATCCTTGATCTTGAATACTTTTACGTTTAAATAGTATACATAACGGTGTAGTCACAATCAAAAAGGAGGACCAACACATGCCCGCGACACTGGTAGAACTGGCAGCTAACATTGTATCTTCCCATGCCTCTGTCAATGAGATGTCGACAGAGGATCTTCTTCAGGAAATTCAGAAAGTTTACGCAGCTCTTCAGCAGCTGGAGACAGCAGGCACTGCAGCCTCTGCCGTCGACACGGAGCCAAAGGCACCTGTAATGACACTGAAAAAGGCATTTCAGGCCGATCAGGTCTATTGCATGATCTGTGGCAGAGGCGGGATGAAAACCCTTTCCCGTCACCTGTCTCAAGCTCACGGCATAAAGCCGGGTGAGTATCGGAAACGGTTCAATATTCCAGCCAGCCAGCCTCTTACCGCCAAGACCTTTTCCGAGGGGCGACGGAAAATGGCGAAGGAAAGGGGGCTGGCCGATAATCTCGCAAAAGCAAGGGCAGTGCGTGCAGCGAATCTGAAAGCCGAAAAGCCTGCTGCGGAAAAAACGGCAAAGTCCGCCAGGAAGAAAGCCTGAGGCGCTAAAAAGTCTTCATATGGCACGGAGCCCGCAGCGTGAGGCATCACGGCTGCGGGCTCCGGTTTTTTCTGTTCGATCAGTTGACGGTCTTGTTTACCTTCTTGAGTATGTCCCACCCTTTCAGGAGGTCCAGCGCCCTCAGCACCTGGTAATCTCCCTTTATTTGCTCGTCCATCTTGTAGGTAGGCGCCTTTTCTTCCTTCTTCCCCTCTTTCTCCGTCTTGGAATCGGACTCAAAGTGGTTTTCCAGATCTTTTTCCCTTATGGAGAGGACATCCTTCTTCTCAGCGGCGGTGATCTCAAGGTTCTCCACAACGATATCCGGCGTTATGCCCTTTGCCTGGATCGAGCGCCCCTTGGGAGTGAAGTACCGGGCGGTTGTCAGACGCAGGCCGGAATCTTCGGACAGGGGAATAATGGTCTGGACAGACCCCTTTCCGAAGCTCTGCGTTCCCAGCACGACAGCCCGGTTGTGATCCTGCAGTGCCCCGGCAACGATTTCAGATGCACTGGCGCTCCCCCCGTTAATCAGAACGACCATCGGATACCCCAGCTCCTTCTCACCTTTCCGTGCGGTGAATCTCATCCTGGAATCCGGATCTCGCCCCTCCGTATAGACAATCAAACCGTCGGCGATGAAGTGGTCGGCAACCTTTACCGCCTGTTCCAGGAGACCGCCCGGGTCATTGCGCATGTCAAGAATAAGCCCTTTCAGTGAGCCGCCATTTTCTTTCTTGAGTGCCTTGAGTGCCTTGACGAGGTCCTCATCCGTCCTCTCCTGGAACTGGGCAAGACGGATATAACCGTACCCGTAATCGAGGGTCTTGTATTTCACGCTTTTCACCTGGATAATGTCGCGCACAAGAGTGAAATCCTTTGGCTTCTCGAATCCATCCCGCATGATGGTAATCGTGACCTTGCTCCCCTTTGGACCGCGCATACGTTTCACGGCATCAATTATGCTCATGTCCTTGGTCAACTTGTCCTCGATCTTCAGGATCTGGTCGCCGGCTTTTATGCCGGCACGGAAGGCAGGCGTATCTTCAATGGGTGAAATAACCGTCAAGTAGCCTTCCTTGATCGTTATCTCGATTCCCAAACCGCCGAATGATCCCTTCGTTTCAATCTTCATCTCCTTGTACATATCGGGCGGGAGAAAAGAGCTGTGGGGATCGAGGGAAGACAGCATACCGTTGATCGCACCGTAAATGAGCTTCTTTGTATCAACCTCTTCAACATAATTTTTCTGCACAATCTTCAGCACATCGGTAAACATTTCGATGGATTCATAATCATTTCCGCCCTCGGCGGCACAACGGTGCTGGACACCCGTTCCCACGACAACTATCAGGGCCGAAACGGCTGCTACCAGCACGGCAAACTTTTTCCCTCTGTTTTTCGTCACCATTTTTCCTCCCCACTGGTGGTAGTGCAGTTTTCTATCGTACCCAGGGTGCCGGATCGACGGGTTTTCCCTGGTAGCGGATTTCGAAATAAAGAAGCGGCCCCTTGGAAGAATCGACATCTCCCACGCTTGCAAGAACCTCGTTCTTTGACACGCTTGCCCCGGCTCGCTTGAAAAGTCTGGAATTATGGGCATAGAGACTGAAAAAACCATCCCCGTGATCAACAATCACCATATTGCCGTACCCCTTGAAATAGTCGGAAAATACGACCCTTCCGTCATATACGGCTCGAACGTCGGCGCCGCTCGGCGCCGAGATGGAAATACCATTACTAACCGTGAAGGAATTGAACTCCGGATGCTTATGCCTGCCGAAGGATCCAATGACCCGCCCCTGCGTCGGCATCGAAAGACGCCCCTTCTGTGCGGCGAAACCGCCGTTTGTCACGGGCGGGAGGGCGACGGGTGAAGGGGTGTCGTGGGATCTGTCGTTGGTCCTTCCCTCAGCCCTGGCTAGGCCTCCTGGCGGGGCACCGGCCCGTTTTTTGTTCCCGGCCTTGTTCTGCGACCTGGAAGCCGCTACTGCTGCGGCACGACGTTTCGCTGCCTCATTCCTTCGACTCTGCGCTTCAAGGCGCGCAATGGTTGCCTGCAGACGCCGAGAATTGGCTTCAAGCTCCTTCAGGGAAGCCTGGTAGGCAATTTTCTCCTCCCGAACGCGGGCAAGGAAAGAGGTTTTCGAGGACTTCTCCTCCTCAATCTGACGCTTTGTCAGCTCAATGGAACCCTTCAAACTCTCCTTTCTGCGGGCATCGTACTCCATTTGCCTCTTCAGCTGCCTGAGCTTCTCAATCCTATCCTCATAGGCGGAAAGGAGTTTCCGATCGCTCTCAAGGAGGGATCTCATGTAGCGCTGGTTCTCCAGCATCTGCGGGAAAGACTCGGAGGAGAAAAGGAAGCGCAGGGTCCCGGCTTCACCACCCTTGTATACGGAAACCAGACGCTTCTGAATCAGAAGTTTCCGGGATTCAGCTTCTCGCTGCACACCATCAATTTCGCTGCGGGTTTTCTCAAGGCCGCCTTCCACCATCTTCAAATCCTGTTTCAGAGAGACAAGGCTGGCCTCCTTTTCCTTGAGTCGTTTATCAATCCTGGCCAGTTCGCCGCTTACCCTGTTCTCTTCCTCAGCCGTCTTGGTGATGAGCTGCTTCTTTTCCCGTATCTCCCTTGTAATCCCCTGAAGCTGTTTCTTTGCATCGGCACACCACGCCGGTGAAGCAGAAAGGATGGCAAGGGAAAAGGCAAGGAATGTCGATAGCATGGTCACCATGGCTACAGGCTTATGAATCTCTTCAGTGATGCGAGGCTCCCCAGAAAACCGAGCGCAGCTCCTCCCGCCACAAGGGCGGCAAGATACTCCATCGGAAGAAAAAGAAGGCCCGACAGCATGGGATTGAAACCGACAAGAATGTCGGCATTATGCAGGAAAGCCATATAGACACCGGTCAGCACAAGAATACTGAAGACTACGCCAGCGACTCCCTGCAGGACTCCCTCGATAAGAAACGGCGCCTTGATAAACCAGCGGGTTGCTCCCACCAGGCCCATCAACTCCAGTTCGTCCTTTCGCGAGAAGATGGTGAGTTTTATGGTATTCGCTACGATGAAAACAACCGCAAGGACAAGAAACCCGCCCACCAGCGCTCCGATGAAACGAACCAGACTTAGGAAATCGGTAAACCGCCGCACCCACTCTTCACCGTACTGCACCTCGGTAATCTCCGGTATTTTCCTGAGACGGGACACATAGGCAGTAATCGAGTCGCTGTCACGGCTGTCCCGTTTCAGGCGGATTTCAAGGGAAGAGGGAAGGATATCGGGGGTCACACCGTTGAGCAACGATTCTTGCCCCTTCAAACGAGCGGAAAAGCGCCTCAAAGCCTCCTGCCGCGAGATATAGGCTACCCCTGCCGTACCCTCGATTGCCCG
>JAAZOO010000384.1 GCA_012797715.1 Geobacteraceae bacterium
CAGGCAATGGAGCGCGTACTGGGGTAATCTACGCGGCTTAAATCCTCTTTTGCCTGATCCCGGGGTGATGCGGCGGGGAGGTCCGTCGCCACAGGATCGTGGACAACGATGGCCGTCAAAAGAACAAGGGGAACAAGAAACCGGAGCACACGAGTCATTGGTAGATACCCTGCAAGGTTCTTTGTGCGATGCACGTAATCAAAAGGAAAAGGGGCCACGGCCCCTTTTTCCTATGCGTAGCATTATTTTTCACCAGGGTCAAGGAAAGACTCTCTCATTAAGTGGGTGAACTCTCCCTGAATGCTGGTATACTGGTGCAAACGGAACAGTTACGGCGAAAGGAGCGAGATGATGAGCGACGCCAGCAAGGGAAGGGACGGAATAGACACGTTGCGGCGCCTCGATAGGGTGGACAGGGATTCCTTGCCGCCTGACGGAGGGCCGGATTTCAATCGATTGATCTTCTCACAGAGCCCCTACCTGCTCCAGCACGCGGAAAATCCCGTGGACTGGTATCCCTGGTGCGAGGAGGCCTTTGAGAAGGCGCGCCGTGAAGACAAGCCCGTATTTCTGTCCATCGGCTACGCAACGTGCCACTGGTGCCATGTCATGGAGAGGGAATCCTTCGAGGACCCTGAGGTGGCGGCAGTCCTGAACGAAAAATTCATTGCCGTCAAGGTGGATCGTGAAGAGCGTCCCGATATCGATGATCAGTACATGACCGTTGCCCAGATGTTGACCGGTGGGGGAGGCTGGCCCCTGACAATCCTCATGACCTGGGAAAAACAGCCTTTTTTTGCCGCCACCTACCTTCCCAGGACGGAAAAGATGGGAATGCCGGGTATTATCGACGTTCTGAACAAAATCGATGAGTTCTGGCGCACCAATCGTGCCGCCGTGCTCGAGAACTGCTCGCACGTCCTGAACGGTCTCGCACGGGCAGCCGTTCCGTCGGCCGGTTCCCTGCAGGGGGATTCCGTTTTCGACGGCGTTTTCCGCGCTTTGAAGATATCCTTCGACGGCATCCGTGGGGGGTTCGGAGAGGCGCCGAAGTTTCCGTCTTCCCTCACCATTTCCTTTCTCATCAGGTACTGGAAAAGGACGGGAGCCATCGTCGCCCGGGATATGGCGGAGTTTACCCTTGCCAAAATCCGTCAGGGAGGGATTTTCGATCAGGCAGGCTACGGTCTGCACCGATACTCTGTGGATTCCCAATGGCTGGTCCCCCATTTCGAAAAGATGCTCTACGACCAGGCCATGATGGCCCATGCCTGCCTCGACGTCTTTCAATCCACCGGCATCCCCCGCTATGCCGCCATGGCGGAAGAAATATTCAGCTTTGTGTTGCGGGATATGGCGTCTCCGGAAGGGGGGTTCTACTCAGCGTGGGATGCGGACACCAACGGAGCCGAGGGTGTGTACTATACGTGGACTCCGGAGGAGGTGGAAGAAGTCCTGGGGACAGAAGACGGCGCCCTGGCATGCCGCTTTTTCGGTGTCACGCGGGAGGGGAATTTCGAGGGGCGATCCATTCTGCATACCCCTTGCACACCGGAAGAATTCTCTGATAGCACAGGGCTATCCGCTGATGATATTCAAGGAAAGGTAGAAGGGTGGAGACGGTCTCTCCTTGCTGCCAGGGACACGAGGCCCCGCCCTTTGCGCGATGAAAAAATCCTGACCGGGTGGAACGGACTGATGATTTCCGCCCTTGCGAAGGGGTATGCGGTTACCGGAAATTCTCGGTTCCGCCGCGCTGCCGATGCCGCCCTGCTGTTTGTCCGTGAACATTTGAGGAGAGAAGATGGCCGCCTGCTGCGCGCCTGGTACCGGGGAAGCGCGACAACCCCCGCTTTTCTCGAGGATTACGCATTTCTGGTGTGGGGCCTCTTGGAACTCTACGAGGCGACACTCGGGACGGAATACCTGGATGAGGCGCGCAGGATCTCTCTGGAAATGATCCGCCTTTTCAGCGATGGAGACGAGTATGGACTGTTCGATACCGCCTCCGATGCCGAGAATCTGCTGGTTCGAAAAAAAGGGTGGCATGACGGCGTGGTTCCCTCGGGAAATTCCGCGGCAGCCATGTGCCTCATCCGCTTGGGGAAGACCGCCCGCGATACCAGGTGCCTGGAAGAAGGGAAAGGTATCCTCCGCGCCTTTATGGGGAGTGTTTCCCGGCAGCCCATGGCCGGACTCCACTTCCTGGCCGCACTTGATTACCTGAGTGGTGACGAGACGGAGGTGACCTTTTCCGGAGACAGGGAGTCTCCTGAGGCAGAAGAAATGCTGCACGCCCTTCGCAGACGGTATGTGCCCGGTCTGGTGCTTCGCCTGTCAGGG
>JAAZOO010000385.1 GCA_012797715.1 Geobacteraceae bacterium
AGTTTCTTACGGACAGGAGCTAGGGAGAAGAGCGCTGCTCGTTGCCGGAGTCAAAACCCCCGCTGCCCCGCAGCCGTGATGGGGGCGAAAGCCCGTCCGCCGCACGGCGGAAACAGCCGTGGGGAGAAATCCCGGAAAAACGGGAACGGAGGTCAGCCCCGTTTGTCCTCATCCGGAATGCCGCTCCGTCCGATTTCTTCGAAGGAGGTATTCGCATGTTTCCCAGCAGGAAATGGTATGGACTTGTCTGGTGTCTGGCGCAGATTCTTTCTCCGTATCACGTTTTCGGTCAGGAATCATCTCACCTGGACGAAATCGTGGTTACGGCAACCCGAAGTGAAACGCCGCTCACCGAGGTCGGAAGCAGTGTCACGGTAGTTACCCGCGAGGAAATCGAGGAAAGGAACAAGACGTTCGTCCTGGATATCCTGCGGACCGTCCCCGCTGTGGACGTAACCCGCAGCGGCGGTCCGGGCGGTCAGACCTACGTGGGAATCCGGGGCGCCACCTCCGAGCACACGCTGGTTCTGGTGGACGGAGTCCGGGTGAACGATCCCGCCTCCACGGGGGGCTCGTTCGACTTCGGGACCATGAGCAGCGACCTCATCGAACGGATCGAAATCCTGCGCGGCCCACAGAGCACGCTCTACGGATCCGACGCCATGGGCGGGGTGATCAACATTATTACCCGTCGCGGCCAAGGAAAGCCGACAGGGTTCGTATCGGCCGAAGGCGGCTCATTTTCCACGGCGCGGGAACAGGTATCCGTGAGCGGCGCCTCGGGAATGTTCAACGCTTCCCTGGGACTTTCCCGTATGGATACCAGCGGCATCTCTGCCGCGGGAGAACAGTACGGCGCCCGTGAGACCGACGGTCACCACGCCACGAACGTTTCCACCCGCCTCGGTGTCACCCCCTTCCGGAACCTTGATTTCCACTGCATCGTCAGGTATCTGGACACAAAGACCGACCTGGACAACGGTGGCGGCGCGGGCCAGGACGATCCCAACTCCCTTGTCCGGTCCCAACAGGTCGTGGTGCGGGGACAGGGGCGTCTCTCCCTGTTTGATGACCGGTGGGAGCAAAAACTGGGGATATCCTTCACCAACCTGGATCGAAACTACCGCAACGACACCGATTCCTCCCATGCCGAGGATTCGGATCGGGCATCCTATCACGGACAGTCGCTTTCCTTCGACTGGCAGCATTCGGTGCGTATCCACAAGACCAACACCCTGACGCTGGGTTTTGAAACCAGGGAGGAAAAGGCCCGGTCCGACTACTCTTCGATGAGCGCCTACGGACCGTACAAAAGCGTCTTTCCCCAAGAATCGGACCGGATCACCGGCTACTATCTCCAGGACCGCGTCAGCCTATGGGATGTCTGGTTCACGACCCTGGGGGTGCGCCTGGACGACCACAGCCGGTTCGGCACAGAGGTCACCTACCGCTTCACCACCTCGTACCTGGTGAAACAGACCGCTACCAGGCTCAAGGGGAGCTACGGCACCGGATTCAAGGCCCCGTCCCTCTACCAGCTCTATGGACCGACCTACGGCAACCGGTCGTTGAGACCGGAGAAGAGTGAAGGATGGGACATAGGTCTCGAACAGGCCCTCCTGGACGGCCGCGTGGATTTAGGCGCCACCTGGTTTTCCAACGACTTTGAGGACCTTGTGGAATTCGACGGCAGCGCGTCCCGGTACAAAAACACTGCACGGGCGGAATCGTACGGCCTGGAACTATCCGCCGCGGTGCAGGCAACAGACGACATCACCCTTCGTGCCGCATATACCCTGACGAAGACAAGGGACAAAGCAACCGGCCTCGAACTGGCGAGGAGGCCGGAAAACAAGCTCTCCTTCGACGTGAACTACCGCTTTGCCGGAAAGGGAAACGCGAACCTGGAACTGGCCTATACCGGAAAGCGCCGAGATAC
>JAAZOO010000386.1 GCA_012797715.1 Geobacteraceae bacterium
CGCCCAATGGACAATGGAATCGGACAGGAACTGGGGCTCGCGATACTGCGTCAGGGAGAGGGTGCCCCAGGCGTAAAAGCAGACGGAAAGGGATGCGAGGAAAACCAAGCGGTTCTTGACAAATACGAGGAGCAGGGATATAGCAAGGAAAGCCGGAAGAACGATGCGCGGGACGCATGTTCCCCACAGAGAGGCCGAGAAAAGTCCGGCCATGGCAGAAAACAGGGGGATAAGCAGAGGTCGCGACGTCATGGCGGCATCCTACCACCAGAAACCCCGGTTTTCTAAGAATATTTTCATCAGCAACCACGAGGTGCGCCGATGGCATCACAGACCGATATAGTGACAATCCTCCACCGCTGCGCGGATATCGAGATCGCCATGGCAGACATGTACGATTTCTTTTCCGCAGCCTACCGCGACAACCGGGATATCGCGCGGCTGTTCCGGAAGACCGCAGCAGAGGAAAGAAACCATGAATACCAGATACGGCTCGCCATACGGACATGCGCGTCGTCCATCGAGGAAATGAAGGTACCCCTCGAAGAGGTGGAGAGACACCTCACCTTTGCCCGGACGACCTTGGAAAAGGTTCGGGAAACGGTCCCCGATATCGGGGATGCGCTGAAAATCTCCGTACACACGGAAACAATCCTGAGCCGGTTCCACCTGGACACCGCGGCGCGCTTTACCGACGAATCATGCGCCAGACTCTTCCAAGCCATGATGGCGGCAGACGAAGGACACATCACATCACTGGAAAAGGCTCTCGCAGACTACCGGGAATCCCGGCCCCCGGTACCCCACGATGCATAGGCAGGCACGTCCCCTGCTACCCCCATGCAACAAAGGCCGCCCCCGATGGAGCGGCCTTTGCGAGGGCTCGCACAAGGAAGCGTCCCGAATCAGGATTCCTCGTCATAGTCATCGTCAGTATCCTCGTCGTCGAAATCCCGACCGAAACCGGAATAGGCATCGTCTTCCTCCTCACCTTCCCCGACCTCATCCTCAAGATACTGCTCCGGCGGAAAGTCTTCCTCCTGGTTAATGGCCTCGAACCTGGCAAGCATCCGTTCATCGGTGCAGAAGCGCCCGTCTTTCATGCCGCATTTCTCTTTCGTGCACAGATCAAAAAGCTGGATTTCGCTACACAGCCTCCGTGGTCTTTCTTCAGCAGACATAGTTTACCCGCTTCCTCCTCTCCCCGGCGGAATCCAGGCCCGCCCGGAGGTTTTCTCAACCTTCGGTAATGAACTCCAAAGCCTTTTCAACATCTTCCCGGCATCCGATAAAAACGGGCGCCCGCTGGTCAAGTCCCTCGGGGCAGATATCGAGTATCGGCATCCTGCCGTTGCTGGCGGCTCCCCCGGCCTGCTCCATCAGAAACGCCATGGGATTGAGCTCGAAGAGGAGCCGAAGCTTCCCTTCCGGTGCGCCATTCAGGGCGGGGTACATGAACAGCCCTTTCCCCTTCATGAGAATCTGGTTAATGTCCGGCACGAAGCCTCCGGAATAGCGGAGCTTGGCTCCCTTGGCCTCCAGGTATCGGACAAATCTTTCCACCCCGTCGCTGTACTGGTTCCGGAGCCCGCCCGGCGCATAAATGTTCCCGGAGGGCTGCATGGTGACATTCTCACGGGTAAGGGTATATTCCATGAGATGGTTCATGGTGAACTCGTGCACACCCTTGCCGACGGAATAGACGAGGGAAACCCTCGGCCCGTACAGGATATACAGTGCGGCGACCTGATTCCGCCCCTTCTGGAGAAGCTCAGACCCGGAGTATATGGAAACAATGGTTCCGACCGCCAGGTTCACATCCACCAGGGAGGAACCGTCAAGGGGGTCGTAGGCAACGGAATAGAGTCCGTCCTCCGCCGGTTTCACCCGCAGGACATCATCCATTTCCTCCGAAAGGATGGAGCTGACCACGCCGGAATGAACGAGTCTCTTCCTGATAATCCGGTCTGAAAGCACGTCGAGGGCAAGCTGCTCCTCTCCGTAGAGATTCGATGTGCCGGCGACACCCAGGTCGCCGGTCCGTACGGCATTGATCACATATTTGCCTGCTTCGGCAATTTCACAGATGAGGTGGATCAGATTGTCGCAGATATTCTGTTCCCGCAGATGTCGTCGCAGGTCTATCTGAAATTTCGATGTGCCGGGTTCATGTACCATTTCATCCTCCGGAAAGCAGGTCCGCCAGACCGTGAATTCGGCTCCAGAGTAATGCAAATGCACGCCCAACGCAAGGGATTTCGGGCGTGCTCCCCACCGGCCTACACCAGTCTTCCTCTGGTGCTTTCCGCTTTCGGCACGCTTCTTTTCCATGGGGAAGGCGAGAGGCACACCGGCAGCCCTCCCATTAAAAACGGAAACGCCAGTGCCACCGTCTTGCCGGGAAGCTCCCGGCAACGGTGCCGCACCCACTTCATGCGCAACCTGCTGTGCAAGGTGCCCAAGAAGGCCCAACCGGCGGTAGGCGCCTTGGTACGATCCATCTTTACCCTGACCGGCGCTGAAGAGGGAAACCGCCCGTTCAACTATGTCGTGGAGCGGCTCTCCGGACAGTTTCCCCAAGCCTCTGACCTTCTCGCCGATGCCGGCCCTGACCTGTTGGCCTTTCTGGCCTTCCCCCAAGGGCACTGGCGACAGATATGGTCGAACAACCCGCAGGAGAGGCTCAACCGGGAAATCCGCCGCCGAACCGATGTGGTTGGCATCTTCCCGAATCGCGACGCCATTATCCGCCTGGTCGGCGCCGTCCTTGCGGAACAG
>JAAZOO010000387.1 GCA_012797715.1 Geobacteraceae bacterium
CCCGCACGATTCTCGCCATGGCGAAGAACCTGAAGCTGGATGTGATCGCCGAAGGAGTGGAAACAGCGGAACAGATGTCCTTTCTCAGGGAAAACGGCTGCCGCGGGATCCAGGGACACCTCGTCAGCCGGCCCCTCCCCTACAACGAGCTGATGGATTTTCTCGAGGAAACCCGTCAGAAAGCAGCACCCTGACCGCATTCCGGAATGTGACGGAACAAACGACACAAGAGCCCGCTCAGCGGGCTTTTTCATATCCAGAATTTGCTTGCCCGTTCCCGAAAAAGGGTGTATCCATGTTTGTTTTGATTTTACACAAGGAGCACAAGCACGTGGGAATCCTTTCCAATTCCGTCAGTATCAGCCAGTTCAGGGTAGCGGGTGATATCCCTGTCGTGGATCTTTTCCAATGGGTTTCGCAGCGGTTATCAAAGAACGCCTTCATCCCCATCGATCAGGGGATCGAGGAGCTGTCCGTGGGATGGGTCACGCCGGACGATCATCGCTCCGGTGATTTCAGCCTGCCGTCCGCATTCTGGCGCGATCACTACCTGTTCTTCACCCTGCGCCAGGACAAACGCGCGATTCCCGGCGCCCTGCTGCGCGCCTACCAGAGAGTTGCGGAAGAAGAGTACCTGGCCGCCAATCCAGGATTCCGCCGGGTCCCGAAACAGAAAAAGGAAGAGCTGCGGGAATCGGTGCGCACCGCCATTCTTGCACGCACCCTGCCGGTTCCGTCCACCTGCGACGCCGTATGGGACACGCGGAGTAAAATTCTCACCATCGCCTCCATCAGCACCAAAACCCTCGATCTCTTCGAGACCCTGTTCAAAAAGACCTTCGAGGGACTGCGCCTCCTTGCCGTCCACCCCTTTGCACGGGCCGTGCAGGTTGTGCCGGATCACCTCGCCGAAGCCCTCCACTCCTCGAACCGGGCCGGTTCCGAGGCTGCCTTGGACCTCATCAAGAGCAACCTGTGGCTGGGCCGGGATTTCCTTCTGTGGGTCACCCACCGCACCCTGCACGAATCGGCGGAGTACCGCATTTCGCGCCCCGGACCCGCGACGGAGGGGGAATCCTTCACTGCCTACATAAACGACCGTCTGGTCCTGTGCGGCGGTGGCGACGAAGGAACCCAGAAAATCACGGTATCCGGCCCCCAGGATCGCTTTGGCGAGGTGCGCATGGCGCTCCGCACCGGCAAGGGGATCACCGAAGGGACCCTGCACCTGGAAAAGGACGAGAACCAATGGAAACTGACCCTGAAAGGGGAGATGTTCCACTTCGCCTCCTTCAAATCGCCCAAGGTGCAGATCGAAAAGGATGATACCGTTGATGCACAGAGCGAGCGGGAAGCGGTCTTCTTCGAGCGCATGCACCTGCTGGAGACCGGACTGCAACTGTTCGACAGCCTTTTTGCCGCGTTCCTGGAGGTCCGTCTCGGAAACGAATGGGAAGCCGAGATGACCAGGATTGACGCCTGGCTGTCGGAAGAGGCATAATTCACCCTGCCCGACGGATGAAGACGTACCGGTCGGCAGAAGGAGCATGCAGAATCATGTTCAAAGAAGATCGCAACCACACCACCTTCCAGTGGAAAGACCTGGGTGACATCGAAGAGGGGCGGCCCAACCTCGGTGTGACGGTTCCGGTACTGGCGTATCGACTGATGCAATATACGCTTAGGGATGTACTGATCTCCGAGGTGGGCGCAGACAGGGCCAATGATATTTTCATCAAGTCCGGCAGGCTTGCCGGAGCTCAATTCTGCGAGAATATCCTGAACCGCGAGCTCGGTTTCAGCGAGTTTATCGCACAGCTGCAGAGAGTTCTCAAAGAGCAGGCTATCGGAATTCTCAGGGTTGAAGAGGCCGATCTGGAAAAGATGCGGTTCACTGTGACGGTCGCCGAGGATCTCGACTGCTCGGGACTTCCCTTCACAGATGAGGTTGTGTGCCACTATGACGAAGGCTTCATCGCGGGTATTTTCGAGGCGTACACCGGTAAACCCTTTTCGGTGCGCGAGACTGATTGCTGGGCAAGCGGTGCCAGGGTCTGTCGCTTCGATGCTCACGCCATCACCGTAAACTGATGAATAAAATAGTTCTCGAAAAGCTAACCTCGCTGCTGCAGGGGGGTATCCCCGCAAAGATTGACCTGGATGCAGGGAATGAAGGTGCTGATCGCCCGCTTGCTGAAACGGTGAATCAGCTCATCGATTTCATGCAGGAGATACACGCATTCATCGTACCGTTATCGAAAGGTGAACTGCACGACATCAGGATCCAGCCCGGAAATTTCCTTGCGTCACCTTTCAAGGAATTGCATTCGCGCCTGCGGCATCTCACCTGGCAGGCAACCCGGGTAGCTCAAGGAGACTATGAGCAACGTGTCGACTTCATGGGTGATTTCTCCGAAGCTTTCAACTCCATGATACGTTCTCTCAAGCAAAAAGAGAAAATGCTCCGGGACAAGATCGACGAGCTTGAGAAAGCGCTTGCTCACATTTCACGGCTGGAAGGGATTCTGCCCATCTGTTCACATTGCAAGAAAATCAGACTTGAGGACACAGACCCAAAAATACAGGAAAACTGGATACCCATAGAAATTTATCTCTGCACCAGGACAGAGGCCCTCTTTTCGCATAGCATCTGTCCCGAGTGCGTCAAGAAACTCTATCCTTGGCTCAAGCGCTGACAACAGCCGGCAGCCGGACGGCGGAACGCACCGTACCAAACCTGGAGGGACCATGACAATGCAGCCTGCCTCGATACGCATCGCCAGGGGAAAAGAAGAACTGCATCTATCCCCCCGCATGGCCAACCGCCATGCGCTGATAGCCGGGGCCACCGGCACGGGAAAGACGGTTTCCCTGCGGGTGCTCGCCGAACAGTTCAGCTCCCTGGGGGTACCGGTGTTCCTGGCGGATATCAAGGGTGATCTGTCCGGCCTGGCCAAGCCGGGAGGCGGCAACCCCAAGATTGAGGAACGCGTCAAGAAACTGGGCCTGACGGATTTCAGCTACCAGGGATTCCCGGTCGTCTTCTGGGATATCTTCGGCGACCGGGGACACCCCCTGCGTACCACGGTTTCCGAGATGGGCCCCCTGCTCCTGTCGCGCATCCTCTCCCTGAATGAAACCCAGAGCGGCGTCCTGAATCTGGTGTTCAAGGTTGCCGACGACACCGGCCTGCTGCTGCTGGATCTGAAGGACCTGCGGGAGATGACCCGCTTCGTCGGGGACAATGCGGCAGACTTCAAGACCCGGTACGGCAACATCTCCACCGCCAGCATCGGCGCCATCCAGCGCAATCTGCTGATCCTGGAGGAGCAGGGTGGCGACCGGCTGTTCGGCGAACCGGCGCTGGATATCCAGGATCTGCTGCAGACCGACGCAACCGGAAAAGGGATGATCAACATCCTCTGCGCCGAGCAATTGATGCAGTCGCCCAAGGTGTACGCCACCTTCCTGCTGTGGCTGCTGGCGGAACTGTTCGAACAGCTCCCCGAGGTCGGCGATCCGGACAAGCCGAAGATGGTCTTCTTTTTCGACGAGGCCCACCTCCTGTTCGAGGATGTCTCCCCGGCGCTGCAAGACAAGATCGAACAGGTGGTTCGCCTGATCCGCTCCAAGGGGGTCGGCGTCTGGTTCGTCACCCAGAACCCCCTCGATATCCCGGACAAAATCCTCGGTCAACTGGGAAACCGCATCCAGCACGCCCTGCGTGCCTTCACCCCCCGCGAGCAGAAGGCGGTGCGGGCAGCTGCCGAGACCTTCCGCGCCAACCCGGAATTGGACACCGAGGCTGCAATCCTGGAACTGGGGATCGGAGAAGCGCTGGTGTCTCTGCTGGACGAGAGGGGAACCCCTGCCATGGTGGAGCGGGCGTACATCATGCCGCCCCGCAGCAGCCTTCCTCCCCTCACGCCCGAGGAGATACGCGGCACCGTCCAGGGTTCTGTTCTGTACGGCGCCTACGAAAAGGCCGTCGACCGCGAATCTGCCTACGAAAAACTCCGCCGCAAGGCGGACCAGAGCTTGGAAAGCCGGGACCCGGAACCGGAAGCAAGGAAGAACGGTGCGGAGACTTCCGAAGCCGGAAAACTTGTGGGCGCGCTGGCCAAGAGCGCGGCCCACGCCATCGGCAGCCAGCTGGGACGGCAGATCATCCGCGGCTTGCTCGGCTCGCTGTTCGGCAGCGGGAGACGCAGGTAGGTTTTCGTCGTGCGTCGTTCGTCGGTCGTCGTTCGTCGGTCGTCGTTCGTCGTTCGTCGTTCGACGTTCGACGCTCGTCGTTCGACGTTCAACGCTCGACGTTCGACGTTCGACGTTCGTCGTTCGTCGTTCGACGCTCGTCGTTCGACGCTCGTCGTTCGACGCTCGACGCTCGACGCTCGACGCTCGATGCTCGACCGCTTTTATCGAAAGGACCCCTTTGTCGCTTATTGCCTTGCACAATATCCAGCTCGCCTTCGGCGGACCGCCGATCCTTGACGGGGCCGGCCTGCAGATCGAGGAAGGGGACCGCCTCTGCCTCCTTGGCCGGAACGGCGCCGGGAAATCCACCCTCTTGAAGCTCCTGGCCGGGGAGATCCCCCCCGACAACGGCGAGATCATGCGCCGGCAGAATCTGCGGGTTTCCCTGGTGTCCCAGGAATCCCCGCCCGACCTTTCCGGTTCGGTGTTCGACGTGGTTGCTGCCGGTATGGGAGACGCGGCCGAGTTGCTGGCCGAGCACCACCATGTGGGTATCCGGCTTGCCGCGGAGGGGGGCGACGACCTGCTGAGGCGGCTGGAGGAAATCCACAAGGCCCTGGAAGAAAGCGGCGGATGGCGCAAGCACCAAGAGGTGGAGCGGGTCCTGGGCCGCCTGTCCCTCGACCCGGAAGCAGATTTTTCCTCCCTTTCCGGCGGCACCAAACGGCGCGCGCTCCTTGCCCGGGCACTGGTGGCCGCGCCGGACATCCTGCTCATGGATGAGCCGACCAACCATCTGGACATCGACACCATTGTCTGGCTCGAGGAATTTCTGCTCAAGGAAGTAAGAACATTCCTGTTCGTGACCCATGACAGGGCCTTTGCGCGGCGCATGGCAAACCGCGTCGCCGAACTGGACAGGGGAAGGCTCTTTGCCTTCGCCTGTGGATACGATGCCTTCATGGAACGGCGCGAAGCGTTGCTGGAAGCCGAAATCTCCCGCCAGGCCCTGTTCGACAAGAAACTGGCGCAGGAAGAGGCGTGGATTCGGCAGGGAATCAAGGCGCGGCGCACCCGCAACGAAGGGCGGGTACGTGCGCTCTTGAAAATGCGCGAGGAGCGGAGCCAGCGGAGGGAACGGCCCGGCTCGGCAGCGATACAGCTCCAGGAGGCGGAACGTTCCGGCCGGCTGGTGGCGGAAGTGGAAGGCGTCTCTTTCGCCTACGGCGGCAAACCGGTGATCAGGGATTTCTCCACCACCATCCTGCGCAGCGACCGCATCGGCATCATCGGCCCCAACGGATCGGGCAAGACGACACTTCTCAGGCTTCTCCTGGGCGAGCTTCAGCCCCAATCGGGCGAAATCCGCCTCGGTACGCGGCGGGAGGTGCTCTACTTCGACCAGATGCGCGATCAGCTGGATCCGGACCGGACCGTCCAGGAAAACGTGGGCGAGGGGAACGACACCATCGTCATCAACGGCAGGCCGCGCCACGTCATCGGCTACCTGCAGGACTTCCTTTTTCCCCCGGAACGGGCGCGCAGCCCGGTGCGCATCCTGTCCGGAGGCGAACGCAACCGCCTGCTGCTGGCGAAACTGTTCACCAAACCGTCCAACGTGCTGGTCATGGACGAACCGACCAACGACCTGGACGCCGAGACCCTCGACCTGCTGGAGGATCTCCTCCTGGAGTATTCCGGCACCCTGCTCCTGGTGAGCCACGATCGGGACTTCCTCAACAACGTGGTCACCAGCACCCTCTCCATCGGGCCGGACGGGCGTGTGCGGGAATACGTGGGCGGCTACGACGACTGGCTGCGGCAGGC
>JAAZOO010000388.1 GCA_012797715.1 Geobacteraceae bacterium
CGGAGATGAAGCCGGTCAGCTCATGTCCATCATAGGACTGAGCCGCCTCGGCAAATGTCTTGCGGAATGCGAGCCCCGGATACGCGGCGGTATAGGCTGCCTGAACATCAGCCGGAATCCGGCCGGTGCGGATGATATCGGCAAGGAGATCTCCGCCAAGCGACAAAGAATCCACCAGCCGGTGGTTCTCCATGTGTGCAATAACCAACCCGCGGTAGCGGGTTCCCTGCTCCTCGATCCGCTTTCGCATTTCCTCGACTCTCTCCTTGTCAAAAATCCTGAGGGAAGCGGCATCATAGACAAAAGAGGCGGCGCCCCGCACGGAAGAGGCGAAGGCAAGGCTTCCCATTCTGGCGCCTTGCCAAATCTGCTTCCTGTGATGATACAGGTAGCCTGCGCCTGAAAGACATTGTCTCCCAATGAATCGTGCCGTTACCACGGTTATTTCGGACACCAGTTTCGTCATCAGTTTCATCTGCTTCCCCTTTCATACAATCACTGCCTGGGGCTTGCGAACCAGTCGCGCGGCGCCAATGAGGTGGATGCTTCCCAGGCATGCCTTGCACAGGGTGTACACTTTGACATTGTCTTCCCCGGGATCAATGACCTGCGCGATCTTGCTCAGCATCCTTGCGAGATCTTTTTCCGTCAATTCGCACTCGAACACACTGAACTGGGTGTGGACTCCGAACCCCTTCATGGTCTTGAACAGCCGTGTTCTGCGGCGGGTGTCCGGCATATCATAAGCAACAACAATAAACATGAACATCCTCCTTACTGCATGAGATGCGCATGGTAGTCGCTTTCCTCTCCCATCACGACTCTTCAGAAGTGTTCCGCCTGCAGCAGAAAGACTCTGCGATAGCTCTCATGTTTGTCCCGATGAAGCACCTCGTCGTTCATCCGCTCCTCATAGCGGCTATAGAACAACTTTCGACCATGATCCGTAAGCATGATGCCGTTTTCATTCGATTCCTGAAAATCTCCGGCGCCGATTTCGCCCCGGTTGATCAGAGAAAGCGCCAGGCCGTCGATTATCCAGCGGAACTCCTCCATCAGATCCACTGCCAGGGATGCCCTGCCGTACTCGATTTCATGAAGATAACCGAGGTATGGGTCAAATCCGATGGATTCCACGGCAGTTACCATCTCGTTGCAGAGAAGCGTGTACCCGAGAGAGAGCAGTGCATTCACTGGATCCTTCGGCGGCCTGTGGGAACGGTGTTCAAAGGAAAACTCTCGTCTCACCATCCGTCCGAATGCACTGAAATAGATTTTCGCAGCGGTTCCCTCCAACCCCATCAGGCCGGCAAGGGATTCGGACATGCCGACTTTTTCAAGTTCACCCTTCATCGCCGCCAGTTCCGCCTTGCAGTCAAAATCAGGGTGGGAACGATGGTGTTTCTGAAGCATGGTTCTGCTGTTTCGCACTTTCGCCTCGATGAGGCTTTTTCCTTGGCGGAGTCGGAAATCCGGATCTCTGTAACGCTCGTATTGAGCCAGGCGAAGCGCCGTATGTTTATGTGTACCGGGAAGAAGCCGACCCCGGTAATTGCCGTGGACAGTAATGAATGAAATGGGGATTCCCTCCTTGAGAAAAAGACTGATTGCCTGGGTGGAAAGCTGGACATTGCCAGCGAGCACAACGCGCTCCAGCCAGTGAAGTGGACATGTTCGCAACGTTTCTTCACCTTTTTTCACAACGACTTCCTGCCCGCGGATACGTATCGAAGCTCCCTGATCATCAACATATAAAGTGGCCATGATTCCTCCCGGCAATGTGTGGTTCTCTTGCTCTCAGGAAGAAATATGTCGTATGCGGTGGTTATTTGCCAGCAATGCAACGTTGCAAGGATGAGGTACGGTAGTCGTTGTCCGGGATCCGTAGTTCCTGGAATGAAGACTCTATGATGAGAAATGAGGATGGTGCAGAAAGAGGATAAAAACAGAGGAAACGTTGAAAACGCGGCAGAAAATCGAGTAAAGGAAGTTTCGGGAATACACAGACACTTCTTTTGCTAAGTGGTTGTTTTCACTGACTTTAAGGTTTTCCACGTTCGACGAGCGACCTTCGACGTTCGACGGTTTCTCAAGTCGTAATCCCTTCGTAATCAGGTCACGGGTAAAACCGAACAGAGTTTGAAGATGGCACCAGAATAGTGCAGATGTCGTAATCCCTTCGTAATCAGGTCACGGGTAAAACCGTTATCATTATAACTATATTTACACTGCAGAAAAACATGTCGTAATCCCTTCGTAATCAGGTCACGGGTAAAACCCAGGATACTGTGTTATATTCTGGGAAAGCTTGGAAGGAGTCGTAATCCCTTCGTAATCAGGTCACGGGTAAAACCACTCGTAGCCGCAAAGGAGAAGTTGACCAAGGAGGTGGAAGTCGTAATCCCTTCGTAATCAGGTC
>JAAZOO010000389.1 GCA_012797715.1 Geobacteraceae bacterium
CTCATTTCACTACAGCCGATACACTCACCCTTTTTGGTTCGGACAGTATCGGCTGTGGCCGCTCCATTTCGCTAAGAGCAGCAACGAAATACGACAGAGTCGCTCTCTGCGGATACCTCCAACTGCCGGTTTTAGGTTCATACGACTCTCGAGATACCTTGGGATATCCGGCCGTTCTCACCGATGGGGAGGGCAATTGGGTGGTGACGGTAGGGAGGACAGACCGCTTCTTATCCATCATTGCGAATCCCCCTCGTTACGCTATGCTTACCTAAAGCCGGAATCCGGACAGAGGAGGAATGTACGAATATTCCGCCCCCTTCCGGAATGGTCACTGCTTCCTCTGTGGAACGTATCGGCGCGGCGGCCGCGAATCTTGAGCCGGCAGAAACACTACGTGCGGCCCGTAGCGGAATCTGCCCCCGGGTACGATCTATGCCATGAACTTTGAACGAAATATGCGCACGCATTCACTGTTCATCATTACCATATTTCTCCTGCTGGTACTGGCGATAATCACCGGAGGGTATCGCCTCTTCCGCCATGGGAAGGAGTCTGCCACCCGAGAGAAATACCATGAACTGGACACTGTGGCAGAGATGAAGCTCGATCAGGTGGTTGCCTGGCGCAGGGAGTATTTGCGGGAAAGACTCCTTTTTCTCAAGAATCCGTTCTTTTCACGTGCTGTTTCGCGCTTTCTCGTAAATCCCGCTTCGGCGGCGCTCCGTACCGATGTGGTTACGTGGCTTGCTCCCCTGCGGGACAACCCGACGTTTCACAGCATGGTTCTTTTTGACCGAAATCTTTCTGAACGACTGACGATCGGGGCAGCGAACGCTCCGGTGGGGAAGCTGACCAGGGACACGGTGGCGAAGGCCTTGCGCTTCGGCTCAACGGCTGTTACAGATTTCCATTATGGGGAAGCGATCCCGCGAATTCATCTGGACGTGGTGATTCCCCTGTCCGTCCAGGGAGAGGCCGGAGAGGAACGTGTCGGGGTAGTTCTGGTGCGCGTCGACCCTTCCCTCGAGCTCTATCCGCGTATGGAGATGTGGCCTGTTCCGAGCCGTTCGGCGGAAACCTATCTCGTCCGGAGAGAAGGGAATGCCGTGGTCTTTCTCAATGAACTGCGCCACCGCAAAGGAGAGGTGCTCTCGGTGCGCCTTCCCCTCACGAAGCAGGCTATGCCGGAGGTGAAGGCGGCACAGGGGGACGAGGGGCATTTCCAGGGGATCGACTACCGTGGGAAGCCGGTTTTTGCCGTTGTGAGAAAGGTTCCGGGAGCCGACTGGTTTCTTGTGGCAAAGATCGACACCGACGAGGTCCTCGCCCCTCTTCGTCAGGAGGCGTGGATTGTCGGCCTGGGCTCGGTGCTGGTAATCTTGCTGGCCGGGATGGGCATCGGGCTCATTCGGCGCCATGAGAGTGCCCTGTACTTCCAGCGGCTGTACCGGGAAGAGCGTGCGCACCATGCACTGTCGCAACACGTGGAACGCCTGAGCCGTCTCTACCTCACGCAAAGCCATGTGAACAAGGCTGTTGTCCGCTGCCGGGAAAGGCAGGAATTATTCGGCGAGGTGTGCCGGAGCATCGTGGAGGACGGCGGATTTCGCATGGCATGGATAGGCATCGTGGAGCAGGCGGGTGCGGCCCTCCGTCCCGTGGCGTTTTCAGGCCACACGGATGGGTACCTGGAGAGAGTCAGGGTCTCCGCAGATTCCGCCCCTTCCGGTCTCGGACCGTCCGGCAGGGCCGTTCGTGAAGGCAGGCATGTGGTTTGTCAGGATATCGGCTCCGATCTTTCCATGAAGCCGTGGCGCGAGGAAGCCCTGCGGCGCGGCTACCGGGCTTCGGCGGCCTTTCCCCTGTGCGATGGCCCGGACTGCATCGGCGCATTGAATGTCTATGCTGCGCAAGCGAACTTTTTCGACGGCGAGATGGTTGCTCTTCTCGATGAGATTGCGGCTGACATCTCGTACGCGGTGGAATCGTTGCGGACGGCGGAAATGCTCCATGCCACGGAAAAGCGCTTTCAGCAAATCTCGGAACTCATGACCGATTTCGCGTATTCATGCGTGGGCCTGGCGGACAGAGGGTTTGCTCTCGATTGGCTGACCGGTGCGGTGGAGGAGATTACCGGGTACTCGGTTGAGGAAGTCCTCCAGCGCGGGTGCTGGGGATTTCTTGTGAAGGAGGAAGATACGCCGCTCTTCACCGCGAATGTGGCCGATCTGACGTTCCGCGAGACGGGCATCTGCGAACTGCGAATCCGCGCCAAGGACGGAACGGTTCGCTGGTTGCACTCGTTCTGCACGTGCGTGGAGGACGATGCGACGACAGGCGTCCGCCGCATCGTCGGGGCGTGCCGGGATATTTCGGACCGCAAACGGGTTGAGCAGGATCTCGTGACCCTCACGGAGGAGCTGGAGAAGCGGGTAACGGAGCGGACCGCCGCCCTGGAGTCTTTCTCCTACACCGTTTCCCACGATCTTCGGGCGCCGTTGCGGGCTATCAGGGGGTTCACCGAAATACTGGTAAATGAGCATGCTGGTTCCCTGGATGCCGAAGGGCGTCGTTTCTTGAACTTCATCTACGACAATGCGGAGCGAATGAAGCACCTGATAGACGATCTCCTGGCATTTTCCCGGGTAGGGCGTTCGGAAATTAACCGTTTCAGGGTCGATATGACCAGTCTGGTTTGGGACACTATCCGCACGCTCGCCGGTGAGGCAGGGGAGAATACAATCCAGTTCAGGGTGGGTACTCTCCCCGAAGCTGTCGTGGATTGTGCCATGTTCCGTCAGGTGTGGACGAACCTGCTCTCCAATGCCGTGAAATTCTCCCGGAACCGGGATGACGCCGTGATCGAAGTGGGGGCATTCTCCGCCACGGATGAGACGGTGTATTTCGTAAAGGATACCGGCGTCGGCTTCCCTGGGGAATATGCCCACACGGTGTTCGGACTCTTTCAGCGGCTCCATTCAAACAGTGAATTCGAGGGAACCGGGGTAGGGCTTGCCATTGTGAAGCTGATCGTCGAACGTCACGGCGGACGGGTGTGGGCGGAAGGCGCGGAGGGTGAAGGCGCGACGTTCTATTTCTCCCTGCCCGGCACCGAAGTGACAGGGCAACGGGGGCTCGCGTCATCCCAGCATCCTGGTGACGGCGAGGAGAAGGAGCAGGGGGAATGAATCTGAGTTACAGTGAGTACAAAATCCTGACCGAGCAATCTCCGATACTGATCTGGCGTTCGAACGTCACATCGGAATGCGACTACTTCAACGAACGATGGCTTGCCTTTACCGGCCGAACCATGGAGCAGGAACGGGGAAACGGCTGGGCGGAGGGCGTGCATCGGGACGATTTCGACCGTTGTGTGAAAATCTACCGGGATTCATTCGCACAACGGCAGAGTTTTGAGATGGAGTACCGCCTGCGGCGCCACGACGGCGAGTACCGATGGATACTGGATCGCGGAGCCCCGTTCTATGATGAAGCAGGGGATTTTGCAGGGTTTATCGGAAGCTGCATCGATATTACCGAACAGGTTGAGGCCCGGAACGCCCTCCTCAAGGCAAAGGAGACCGAAATCAGGAAACTGCGGCAGCTTCTGCCGATCTGTACCCACTGCAAGAAGGTGCGGGACGATACGGGCTACTGGAGCGATGTGGAGGCATATTTCCTGGAACATTCGGACACAATTTTTTCCCACGGCGTCTGTCCGGACTGCCTCCAAAAGTACTATCCGTACTATCCGGGGAACGAAGAGGACAAATAAACCGCTGCAGGAAAGGTGATCGTGTGGAAAGGCTGCGCATACTGATAAATGAGGACCTCCCTTCCGACGCGGAGCTCCTTGAATATGAGATCCGCAGGGGCGGCTTTGATTTCGTCACCAGCCGTGTCGAAAACCGGGAAGGCTTTCTGGAGGCATTGGAGCAATTCAGGCCGGATCTCATAATTTCCGACTACCATCTTCCCTGCTTTGACGGCATGCAGGCGCTTACCCTTGCCCGTGAGCACTCACCGTTGATTCCGTTCATCATTGTTACCGGAGCCATGAACGAGGAGATAGCCGTGGAATGCATGAAGGCAGGTGCGGACGACTACGTCCTGAAGGAGCACCTGAAGCGCCTTGTCCCGGCAATCAGCGTCGCGCTTGCCAATAGTCATGATCGGAGGCAGAAAGTACTGGCCGAGGAAAGACTGATGTCCTCGGAAAAAAAATTCCGCACCATTTTTGAAAATGCCAACGATGCAATCGTGCTGTTGGAGGACGGTCTTTTCATCGACTGCAACCCCATGGCCGAGCGGTTGTTCGGGTGTTCCCGTGAAGCCCTGGTAGGTCACTCTCCCGATGAATTCTCGCCCGAATTCCAGAATGGCGGGAATCTTTCTTCCCGTGACCTGGCGGCCGAAAAATTGCGAAAGGTGCAGGATGGCGTTGCCCAATACTTTGAGTGGCGGCACCTCACGGTGGACGGCACTCCCCTTGATGTGGAAATCAGCCTGAGCCCGGTGCAATTTGACGGCAGGCCCCTGATGATGGCGGTTATGCGTGATGTTTCGCAGAAGAAACAGGTGGAGCGAGATTTGCGTGAAAGCGAGGCACGCTTCAAGGCCCTCTCGCAGGAGTTCAACGCGCTGCTGGACGCTATTCCGGATACCATCCTTCACCAGTCGCGGAACCTGGAAATCATCTGGGCGAACCGGGCCGCCATTGCAAGTTTTGGTGGAAGAGACGCGCTGATGGAGGACCGGCACTGTTACCGGCTGGTGCACGATACATCCAAACCCCATGAGAACTGTCCGGTGCTTGAGAGTTTTCGCACCGGAATGCCTGCCAAGAGCATCATGCAGATCCGGGGAGACCTGATGTGGGAGGTGCGTGCGATTCCGGTCAGGGATGACAAAGGAGAGCTGGTGAGCGTCATCGAAATCGGCCGGGACGTTACGGAATTCAAGAAGCTGGAACAGCAGCTCATCCACGCCCAGAAGATGGAAGCCGTTGCGCAGCTTTCCGGCGGTATTGCCCACGATTTCAATAATATCGTCACCGCTCTGATTGGGTATGCGAACCTCCTTCTCATGCAGCTTCCCGAAGACAGTCCGTCGCGGCACTTCGCGGAGCAGATTCTGACGACATCGGAGCGTGCTGCCGAGTTGACCCGGAAGATCCTGGCCTTCGGCCGGAAAAAGGTTTTCAATCTGGAACCTGTGGATATTTCAGAGCTTATTTCGGGCATGACGAGCTTTCTTGAGCGGATTATCGGGGAAGAAATCGAGGTTCGAATCAGTTTGTCAAGGGAGACTCTTACTGTCCCGGCGGACTGCAGTCAAATGGAGCAGGTTCTCATGAACCTGGCGACTAACGCCCGTGACGCAATGCCTGATGGCGGGATGCTTTCCATCTCCACATCCCGCTGCGAACTGGACCATGTCTTCATCGATTCCCACGGGTTCGGAGAGGAGGGGAGCTATGCGTGCATTGCGGTATCCGACACCGGAACGGGCATGGATGCCGACACCGTAAAAAGGATCTACGATCCGTTCTTTACTACGAAGGAGCCGGGCAAGGGGACCGGTCTCGGGCTTGCCATCGTGTACGGCATCATCAAGGAGCACAAGGGTTTTATCACCGTTCACAGCGTGCCGGGAGCGGGAACGACCTTCCGGATCTTTCTGCCGCTTATCCCGAGACAGACTCAGAAGACCGATATCCACCAGGTTCCACCCAGCCCGGGTGGTAGTGAAACCATTCTCATCGCGGAAGACGACGATGGAGTGCGAAGGAGCGCGGTGAATTTTCTTGCCGGCTTCGGGTACCGGATACTGGAGGCATCCGACGGAGCCGAGGCGCTGGCCCTGTTTTCCAGGTACCAGGACGAGATAGACCTGCTGATACTCGATGTGGTCATGCCCGACAAGGGGGGAAGGGAGGTTGCCGAGAGCGCGCGCCGGATTCGTCCGGAGGTGAAGGTGCTCTTCAACAGCGGCTATCCCCTGGACCTGCTGCAGCACAAGGGGATTCTCGGGAAGGATGTGCACTTCTTCACCAAGCCCATTGAACCGCGGGAGCTGCTTGCCAAGGTTCGCCGCGTCCTGGATGAGGGGAAAGACGGTGCAGCGAAGGGGTAATGCTCGCCCCGGGAACCAAAGAGGCCGCCTTCCCTCCGGTTATGGGAGGTTTGCCACGGCCTCATGGACATCTTTGATTATCTGTGCCGATACCGATGCCATCCCCTTGCTCATGGCGCGGGCAAGGCCGGCCGGGTCTGCGTCGGCAACAGGTTCGACGGAACGGTATCCTTTCTGGAAGACGAGGCGATCCGGCGTGCCGGTGCGGGACATGTCCAGCAGGGTGACGGACAGTGCCATGACGGCCGAACGCGTGTTCCCCTCATCGATTTCCAGGAACTCCTCAACCCCGCCTCCCAGCACGAAGCGGGCATCCTCGTAGTCCCGGTACGAGAATGCCGCCCGAAACAGCCCCGAGTTCCTCAGGTCCCGCAGCAGATAGTCGCTCGTCATGTCTCCCGGATTCACTATCCAGCGATTGCTTGCATAGGTGTCGAGCTTGAAGGGTTCCGGCCGGTAGACCATGGATACGGTATTGAATGCCTTTGCCACCGAAAAGCGTTCCACCTTTATGGTCTGTTCCAGGCGGGAAAGGTTTGCGAAGGGGGGGGAGGGATACTCGAAGGTGTAATGCTCTATCATCGGCGCAGGCGCACTCCTCCCGATGCAGCCGGGAAGGGAGAGGGAGAGGAGCGCCGCGCTACCGGCCAGTGAATGGAGCAACAGTCGCCTGAAGATGGAGCGGTCTCTTTTTTCTGTCCTGATCATGGGGTACCTCTTCGTGTGGTATCACTGGCGCCGAACCGCGGGGGGCGTGCTGAAGATGAGGTCCGAGGGTGTCGTGTTCAGTCGTTCCAGGAGACGCTGCAGCGTTTCCGTCGCCTGCTGAAGATTTTCGCTGGATACGCGCA
>JAAZOO010000390.1 GCA_012797715.1 Geobacteraceae bacterium
GCGCATCGTATTTCACCTCCTGTCACCCTTTATGCCCGAGACCGCGCGCAAGGGACTGTCATACCTGGGATGGGACGCACCAATCACCCGGGAAGGAATCCGATGGGGCGGGTTGCGGACGGGGACACGGATCGTCAAGGCCGAGCCGCTCTTCCCGAGGATTGAAGAAAAGGGAGATGCCTAGCTGGGGGGGCCGGTTTGATTGGTCGACCCGGACCCCTCACGTGCCGCGCACGGCACGCAATTCACCCGGGGCGAACAGGAAAAAGGCCCGAAAGAGAGTGTACTTATAGAACTCGCCGAATAGAAGGCGGAAACTCCCCTTGTGGGACCACCATTCCTCCTTCAAGTTCTTGCTGTCCACCGGGAAAGGATAGACGGCGATATCCTTGGGAAGAACCGAATTGAAGATGAGAACGGCACGCATCATGTGGTAGCGGGACGTGATGAGCCGGATGGATCGGATATTGCGGCGGGTAATGAGGTCCCGGGCATACAGGGCATTCTCCAGAGTATTCCGGGATGACTGTTCCAGAACGACATCTTCCCCTCCCCTTTCACCGGGCATCTCCTTGAAAAGTTCGTTTTTTCTCACCAGGGGATCGACGCCCACCAGGAAAAGCCATCGCGCCCTGTTCGATCGATAGAGGCGGATGCCCTCTTCGACCCTCCCCTTGCCGCCGGCAAGGACCACGATAGCATCGGTCTTCACATCGCGATGCCCCACGGAAAAGGTCGAGTAGGCAAAATGAATGAACAGAAGGACGCACACGCAAAGCATGAGCAGAAGGAAGGCACTACAACCCTTCAGAAATGACACGATACTATCCTTGTCCCGGGGCGAGCGCCGAGCCCGGTCTCCCCGAATATGCACAAATTTGTCTTGCAAACACCGGATTCATCTGCTATAGAAAAATGCTTCAGTCAACGAAGGAGGAGTAAAAGATGTCAAGAGTATGCGCGATATGTGGTAAAGGTCCCAGCTTTGGCAATAATGTGAGCCATGCCAATAACAAAACATCCAGAATCTGGTATCCAAACCTCCAGAAGATCAAAGCCCTGCGAAACGGTTCGGTTTCCACCATCAAGGTCTGCACCCGCTGCATCCGTTCCGGCAAAGTAACCAAGGCGCTCTAACCGGTCGCGAAACATGCCGGTTCCCGGGAGAGCGGAACATCCTCCCGGGACGCATTTCTTCAAGAAGCCGCGATGCGTTGCGCACGCGGCTTCTTTGTGCTATCTGCACCGGGCAATCACTTCGATCTCCACCAGCGCTCCCCGCGGCAAGCCTTTCACCTCGACGGCCGAACGGGCGGGGGGACTCGTGGGAAATCTTCTGCCGTATATCCCGTTGACCACGGCAAAGTGCGACAGGTCCACCAGGAATATGGTAGTTTTCACCACATCTTCAAATCCGAGCCCTGCCGCCGTCAGCATACCCTCTATGTTTTCCATGACCAGCTCGGTCTGTTCACCGATATTTTCCCCCCTCACCTGCCCCGTTGCCGGGTCAAGGGGAATCTGACCGGAGAAGAAAACAAACCCGCCAGCCCGTATCCCCTGGGAATATGGGCCGATTGCCTGCGGCGCCCTGTCGGTCGCGATAACTTCCTTCATTCAGGAATCCCTCCCTCGGAGTAGTGTCCCAAAGATCTGGAAACAACAGAGGACTCAACTCATCCTCGACTCATTCAGCTTTTCAGCCTCTCCACCTTGATTACGCCATTCACCTTCATGATACTGGAAATTACCCGGTTCAGATGGTCCACGTCGGTTACGTTAATCTCGAAAAGGTTGATGCCTTTCTTGTCGACGGTGCACTGCACCGATGCACTGGATATGTTTGCCTCGCAATTTGCGATAACCAGGGCGATTCCCGCGAGGATTCCCTTTTGATCATGACAGGTGACCCGAATCTTGACCGGAAGGGCCGTGCTCTTCTCACGGTTCCAGGTCACGGCGACGCGTCGTTCCGGATCGCTTTCCAGGGCGAAGGAACAATCGGCGGTGTGCACGGTGACCCCCCGTCCACGGGTAATGAAACCGACGATATCGTCGCCGGGCACGGGATTGCAGCACTTTCCAAACCGGACGAGAACATCGTCCACGCCGTTAATCTGAATTGCGCCGGTTGATTTCTTCGTCAGTTTGTCAAGGACCCGGGAAACCCTTGTTTCCTTCTGCTCCCTGGCTTCCGCAAGCTTCTCCTCTGACAGGAGCTTTCCAAGAATCTGGTTGCAGGACAGCTTTCCATAGCCAACCGCGGCCATCAAATCGTCCTCGGCGACAAAACCGAACTCCACCGCCACCCGTTTCAGTTCGCCGTTTTTCTGGAGCTTTCCGAAGTTGAGACTGTAGCGCCGGAATTCCTTTTCGCATACCTCACGCCCGATGACGATGCTCCGTTTCCTCTCTTCGGTCTTGATCCAGCCGCGGATCTTGTTCCGCGCCCGGGTGCTTTTGACGATTTTGAGCCAGTCCTTGCTCGGCGTGTGATGGGGGGAAGTGACGACTTCGATGATATCGCCGGTTTTCAGTTCGTATTTCAGGGGCACCAGCTTTCCGTTCACCTTCGCTCCCACGCAGCGGTGACCGATATCCGTGTGCACACTGTATGCGAAGTCGATGGGAGTCGCTCCCTTGGGAAACCCTTTCACGTCCCCTCTCGGGGTGAAGACATACACCTCTTCCGGAAAGAGCTCCACCTTGACGGTGTTCATGAACTCCTGTGAATCCTGCAGCTCCTGCTGCCACTCGAGAAGCTGCCGGAGCCAGGCGAATCGCTTTACATCCCGCTCATCGTACCCCTTGCCTTCCTTGTACTTCCAGTGGGCCGCAATCCCGGCCTCGGCGACCCGGTGCATTTCCGAGGTCCGTATCTGCACCTCCATCCGCTCGCCAAAGGGACCGATGACCGTCGTATGGAGCGATTGGTACATATTGCTCTTCGGCATGGCTATGTAGTCCTTGAAGCGGCCGGGAATGGGCTTCCAGGTGGAGTGGACAAGGCCGAGTACCTCGTAGCAGGCACGGATATCTTCCACCAGGACCCGGATTGCGATAAGGTCGTAGATCTCGTCGATATCCACATTCCGGCTGACCATCTTGTTGTGGATTGAGTACAGGTGCTTGCTCCTGCCGGACACCTCACCCGCTATCCCGTGTTCCGCCAGCTTCCTGGTAATGATGGTCTTCACCTCCTCCACGTAGCTTTCCCGCTCCTTCTTTTTCATGGCGACCTTGGAAGCCAAGTCGTAGTAGAGTTGCGGGTTCTCGTAGCGGAAGGAGAGATCCTCCAGTTCGCTCTTTATCCAGGAGATTCCGAGCCGGTTCGCCATGGGCGCGTAGATGTCGAGGGTTTCCTTGGCAATGCTGCGCTGCTTTGTTTCCGGCTGGTACTGAAGGGTTCGCATATTGTGGAGGCGGTCCGCCAGTTTCACCAGGATCACGCGGATATCGTTGGCCATGGCAAGGAGCATCTTGCGGAAATTCTCCGCCTGGCTTTCTTCCTTTGTCTTGAAATGAATCTTACTGATCTTGGTGACGCCGTCCACTAGGTTCGCCACCTCGGCGCCAAAAATTGTCTCCAGCTCCTTATAGGTTGTCAGGGTATCTTCCAGGGTATCGTGGAGCAGGCCGGTAGCCAGCGTCTGTACGTCGAGCCGCAGTTCCGCAAGGATTGCCGCAACCTCCATGGGGTGGACAAGGTAGGGTTCGCCGGAAAGACGGGTCTGCCCCTGGTGCACCTTTGCGGAAAAGACGTAGGCCTTCCTGATGACGTCCAGATCGGCGCCGGGATTGTAGGATGCCACTTTATCAAGGATATCGTTGAGCCTGATCATAGATAGGGAACCGGAAGCCGGAAGATGGTTCGGTGAAAAGAACGACGCGGAACAACGCAGATGCAAAAAGGGCGGGACCGCTCGGCCCGCCCCGATGTGTTCGTGGGACTAGCGGTTTCTGCGGGAGGTCATTTCATAGTGAATCTTCCCGGCTGCAATCTCGCGCAGCGCCAGAACCACGTTCTTGTTGTTCGACTTGTTCTCAATGAGAGGCTTTGAGCCTTTGTACAGCTGCTTGACCCTTTTCGAGGCAAGCATGACAAGCAGAAACCTGTTGTTTACCTGCTTGAGACAATCTTCCACCGTAACCCTGGCCATATGGAATAACTCCTTTCAGAATGCGAAAAATACCTCTGCAGACATTTTATGAGGCAAAAATGCCGGAGAGCGTCGACGCAAGCCTCCTTGTCCTGCACTTCTCGGCAATCACGACAGACTTCAGTTTCTCGACCGCCTGGGGAAATTCGTCGTTCACGATACAGTAGTCATACCAGGATGCCTCTAGAATCTCCTCTTCGGCAACCCGCAGCCGTCTTTCTATTGCTTCCGGAGAATCGGACATCCTTCCCTCGAGCCTTCTCCGCAGTTCCGGGAAATCCGGAGGAAGGATAAAGACATATACCGCGTCGTCGTAGACAGACTTGAGCCGCCGGGCGCCCTGGCAGTCGATGTCCAGGATCACGTGCAATCCCCGGGAACGGAATTCCTCGAGGGTTTTCTTTGCCGTGCCGTACAGGTTGCCATGGACCTCCGCCCACTCGGCGAACTCCCCGGCTTCAATCTTTCCCTGGAATTCCTGTTGCGAGACGAAAAAATAATCAACCCCGTCCCTCTCTCCTGGACGGGGTGAGCGTGTTGTGTAACTGACAGAATGCCGCATATCAGGAAATATGTCAATTAATTCATTGCATAAAGAGGTTTTTCCGGCGCCGGACGGCGCAGAAACGATAAAGAGAATGCCTTCTTTTTTCATGAAACACCTTCCCGTGACCCTTTCTCCGCACGGCTAGAGAATATTCTGGACCTGCTCGCGGATTTTTTCAAGCTCTGCTTTAAGCTCAACAACGCACGAAGTTATTTCTCCGTCATTCGCCTTGGAACCAATGGTGTTGACCTCCCTCCCCATTTCCTGCAGAAGGAAGTCCAGCTTCCTCCCCACCGGTTCCTGCGATTGAAGGGCGGCATCAAATTGGACCAGATGGCTTGCAAAGCGAACCTGTTCTTCCGTAATATCGCTCCGATCCGCCAAGAGGGCTATTTCCTGGGCAAGCCGTGCTTCGTCGGGCAGACCGTCGGGGGCGAAGCGGGCAAGGCGGGCCGCAATCTTTTCCGCATACTCGGCGGGAACGGAAGGCGCCCGTGCTCGGATCCTTTCCATAAGCCGGGCAAGCGTCGCCCGTCGTCCCCGCAGGTCCTCTGCAAGCTCGCTCCCCTCCCGAATCCTCATTCCCTCAAGCGCATCCACGGCCCGGCCCACGGTTGCGAGAAGGCGCTCTCTCATGAGTTCCTCATCTTCTTCATTGTCAGCAACAGCCAGAACGTCTTTCTGGGAAACAATCAGGGCAAGAGGCACCGGATCCTGGATGCCCAGTTCCTGTCGAAGGGAGGAAAATGCCTCGAAGTAGGCCCGCGCCAGGGGGGTATTGATATGTGGCGGTCTGCCGTCGGCGATTGATTCCAGCTGGATGAAGACATCGATTTTCCCCCGCTTCAGCCGTTCGGAAACGGACCTGCGAACATCGTTCTCGAAGCAGATGAGCGATCGGGGCATTTTGATGGAAATCTAGCCGTAGCGATGATTCACCGATCTCATCTCAACGGAAATTCTGTCGTGTTCCAAAGCAAGTTCAGCCTTGCCGTACCCGGTCATGCTCTTGATCATGGCTATCCTCGAACGTTCGGGCGCGTCTTTCCGCACCCCAAATGGAGAGTTCATCATGTCCATGGGGAATCTCCCGATGTGACACTAGTGGGTTCCGAGTCGGATACCGGTATTTTTCGACACGGCACGGCATGCAAGGAGGGACGCTGAGGCGTACGTCGGCATGCCGCACAAGCAACCCGGAAGATTGACATCCCCCAGGGTGAAAATGGACCGTTTCCGGATGGAAACTCAAGAAATGATGCAGAGGTCGGGACCCATGGGGGGCCCTTATCCGCTAGAGCAGCGTAAGAATCTCAGTGTGCCGGTCAATGCGAGCAAGGCCGTTGAGATTGGACTTGTAGGCAACAAAAGGAACATCTGCGGCTTCCGCAGACCGCCGGTCCAGCTCCGAATCACCGACAAAAAGGGCCTCCCACGGGCTGATCCGGTAGTGTTCCAGAATCTTCAGGAGGGGTTCCGGGTGGGGTTTCGGATTCTGCACCCTGGCCGCCGTCATGACGCAGTCGAAGTAAGGGGTCAATCCGAAATCTTCCAGGAGCATCTCAACGGAGGTGGAGCGGTTGGTGCACACGGCCAGACTCACCCGATTTCGCAACGCATCGAGCGTCTCGACGAAGCCCTCCTCCAGGCGGAGAAAGGGAAGCAGCTCGCGGTAATCGATAGCTGCGGCGAAACGGAGCGCCTCTTCTTCCCGCGGGTCGCCTTCGAAAAGCCGCGCCAGCACGTCCCTGCTGGAATAGGTGTGAAGGAGACGCATGGTATCCCCATTGTTCCTGTCCAGCGGCGGCAGAGCGAACCGTTCCACAATTTTAGAATAAAAGGCGAAATTTGCCTCGAACGACTCAAACATTACGCCGTCGCAATCATAGATAACGGCCTTTATACCGTTCATGCCCCGCACCGTCATCTTTCCTTCCCCAGGGACTTCAGGTATTCCTCCCACTCGAGGGGGAGAAGGTATCCTTTCCTGCTGTTGCATTCCTTGCATGCAACCACGACGTTCCCCTGGGTGCTCCTGCCGCCCCGAACGATGGGAACGAGATGGTCCATGGTCAATTGTGGGGGGAGAAACGTGCCTCCGCAGTAATGGCATTTCCCTCGGGCCAGGCGATTCTTCCACCAACGGGTCTTGCGGAGCGCCCGGGCTTTCTCCTTTTCCCTGCGTATCTGTTCTTCGGATACTTCAATAATGAACTGCATCACATCCTTCTCACTTCCCCGACCGCCTCTGCATCTCCAGAACGGCTTTCCTCGCCAGTTCATCACACCGTTCGTTTTCCGGGTGCCCGTTGTGCCCCCGAATCCAGCGCCAGTGCACCTGATGGACGGAACTAAGCGCCAGGAGCCGTTCCCACAGGTCACGGTTCAGGACATCCTCTTTTTTGCTGTTTTTCCAGCCGTTCCGGATCCAGCCCCGAATCCATTCGGTCATCCCCTTCACCAGGTATTGTGAATCAGTGGTGAGCGTCACCTCGCAGGGTCGCTTCAGGGATTCAAGGGCGGTAATCGCCGCCAGGAGTTCCATGCGATTATTGGTGGTATGGAGATCAGCCCCGGAAAGCTCCTTTTCCCTGGTGCCGGAACGCAGGATACAACCGAATCCTCCGGGCCCCGGATTGCCGCTGCATGCGCCGTCGCAGAATATCTCCACCTTCACCGGACAAACGCTCCTTCCTGCTTCAGAAGGTCGGCGATGGCTGCCATCACCCGTTCTGTTATCAAAATATGTGTTTCCTTGCAGTCCTGGAGTTCATAGAGATCGCTGAAATCGAGGGGAGCGCCGAAGACTACCGAGCCCTTCTGTCCGATGCCGGGGAATCTCCACCTGTTGAGACCGATGAGCGCGGTTGGTATCACGGTGGGCCGGGTATCAAGGATGATCTTTCCCACACCCCTGTTTCCCTTGCCCAGAACCCCATGCCGATTCCGTGTTCCCTCGGGAAACAGCATCACCTTCTGATCCAGAAGGAGGTCGTTGATGGCCTTGCCGGCACGCACGTCCCTGCCGCGCCGGACTGGAAAAGCACCCCAGGAGCTATAAATCCATCGCTGGAAAGGCTTGGCAAAGAGTTCCTCCTTGGCCGGAGCCCACAGCATCTGAAAGGGATGCTTTCGGATAACCGCCCACGGGAGAAAAATGGTGTCGTATGCCGAAATATGGTTGGACGCGATGAGGACCCCTCCCGATGAAGGAATGTGCTCATCGCCGCTGATCCGGAAATGATTGATGGTGGATGCGTAGAAACCGACAACGTAGGCTGAAAACGTGACCCAGAACCGGCGCAGGAACGGTACCTTCAAATACACCTCGAAAGGGGGAGAATGACAATGATTTTTTATAGCATTTTCAGCAGGGATGGGCAACCATAATGAACA
>JAAZOO010000391.1 GCA_012797715.1 Geobacteraceae bacterium
ATTGGAAAAATATGGTTACCGTAATGGTAGACAAAAATTGTCACCTGCCGTGTTCAAAAAAAGACACACTTCGGGTGTGTGCCCTCACCCTGTGCGGGATATCCTGTGCCGTCCGGAATATTTCCTTCAGCTTTCTGCCGCGGCGACCGGGTTTTCATTTACATGGGCATCACCGAGATGGTCATGGGCCAGGGGTAGGAGCCCGGTTTTGCGTTTTCCGCCAGGATGAATCGATAGCTGAGCTCCATGCGCACCACTTTCCCGCTGTGCGGCATGGGAACAATTCCTGAGCCGGACGCTATCGTAGTTGTCCTGCCCAGTCCGTCGACACGGACCTGGCGGAAGGCCGACTCAAAACACTCGAAGGCCAGATAGTATCCTTCTCGGGCGTTGGTGGTTACCTCCACGGATGACGCTGCCCGTATATCCACATAGCCCCGGGAGATGTCCGCTTCCGTGATCTCAAGCGACCGCGAACGGTTAAGAACGTTCAGGGAGGTATAGGGGAGTACGGTGGCGCTCACCTTCAGATGGGCGCTTGCCGCCTTCTGGTCCGCTTGCGCATCCGTCATGGATGCCAGGGAAAGGATTGCCACGAGAACGGCGGTCAGGAGCTTCTGTTGCACCCGTATGCCGTGTCCCACATGCACTGGCTCCACGTACCCCTCTTCGATGAGGACTTCACCGAGTCTTTTCCTGGAAAGCGTCTGTTTGCGGAGGGCCTCATCCAGCTGTTCGCGGCTGATATGGCCCGCGGACACCAGGATGTCGCCCAGCCTCAAGGGGCTGGAGGACGATTCCGCCCCGCTCTGACCCTGTTGAAAATCAATGAGGGCATTCAGTTGCTTTTCCGTAAGGTATCCCAGCCGGACAAAGATTTCACCGAGCCTTTCGCCGCATCTCTTCTGTTCGGCAAGCGCCTCCTCGAGCTGCTCCTCGTTGATGTGCCCGGCTTGCAGGAGGAGCGTGCCGAGCATGCGGCGGACACCTGCGGCTGCCTTGACCGCATCCTCCAGGTTTCCCAGGTGTTCCTGAACCGAAAGGGCTGCTTTCAGTTCGGTCGGGTCGAGAACCCCCATCCTGGTCAGGACCTGTCCCAGAAGTTCATTGCTGTTCTTCTGTTCTTCCAGTGCCAGTTCCACGTCGCGGGCGTTCAGAAAACCGCCGTCGACCAGTATCTGCCCGATATACCGCCCAGCCTTGATAGGAAGCGCCATTGCCGTTGTTTCTGCTCCGTACGTATTCGTGTCGCGGTTTTTGGTGAGGCGAAACATCCGTATGCTTTCCATGGTACCCGCTGGTGCCGGAAGGTCAATGCCGGCCCCGCAGAACGTCGTATTTCCCCGGATGCGTTTGTCCCCATTTCCCCCCACCGGCTCCTCGGTGGGTCCTTCTCCGCGGAAGGGGCGGGAAAAGTCCGGGTGGAGGGGGATGCATACTTCTTCTTAATGGACTCTATCGGCTGGAAAGAAAGGAACTTTAGGGAAAAATCGGAGGCGAGAGAAATTCTTGCGTGGCACAATGAAAACCGGCCCATCAGTCGATGGGCCAGCTCTTTTCCAGGTCCGGCGGATAGAATGTGTCCCGTGTGCGGTTGAAATAGCCGTACTGGATGCGGGGGAATTCCCGTTTCACCCGGTGCAGCATGCGGTACATGCCGATCCCCTTCTTGTGGAGACCCATGCGCCGGTTGTAGAAATGGGGATCGATGGACAGGTTGCGCATCTGGATCATGTCCACGCCGGTGTCAGCGATGAGCTTCAGGAGCGCCGCAATTTCTTCTTCGTCGTCACTCAGTCCGGGAGACACCAGGTAATTGATCATGGTGAAGAGACCCTTCTCCTTCGCGACTCTCAACGACTCCACTACATGGTGAAAGGAGTAGCCCACCGGACGGTAGTAGCGGTTATAGTATTCCTCCCGGGCGGAATTCATGGAGAATCGCATGGAGTCCATCCCCGCGTCGCACAACATCCTGATGCGGTCGGGCATGGAGCCGTTGGAGTTGAAATTCACCGTTCCCCTCGGGCTTCCCTGTTTCAGTCTCCTGGTCGCCTCGGCCACCACCTCGGCCTGGAGGATGGGGTCGCCTTCGCACCCCTGCCCGTAGGAGACGATGGGCTCGGGCGCTTCCAGGGGATGGGGGAGGGCGATCTCAACTATCTCTTCCGGCGAGGGGACAAAGGAAATCCTTTCCTGGTTGGACGGGCAGCAATCGGAGGGTTGCAGGCTGATGCATCCGAGGCATCGGGAGTTGCATGCCGGGGAAACCGGCAGGGGCGCTTCCCATCGCCGGAAAAACAGGTTCTTGGCCGCGAAACAGTGGTAATCCACGGCACAGCGAGCCAGTTGCTCCAGGAGACGGTTGTCGGGCATCTCCCGCAGTCGCTTGCGCACCAGCGGGTCGAGCTTCCGGTCATCGAAGTTGCAGGGGTTCCAGTTGTCGTTAGTGTCGACCCTGCTTGCCGCGACCACGAACCTTTCCCGCTCTTCGTCCCAGCCCACCG
>JAAZOO010000392.1 GCA_012797715.1 Geobacteraceae bacterium
CGGGTGCTCGTGGATTCCGTTCCTGAGTGCTACGCCGTGCTTGGTTTGCTGCACACACATTTCAAGCCTATCCCCGGCACCTTTGATGATTATATCGTGTTGCCGAAGGATAACGGGTATCAATCGCTTCACACCTGCGTCTATCCCGTGCGCGAGATATCCCACAAGCCCATAGAATTCCAGATACGGACCGACCTGATGCACAAGGAGGCTGAGCATGGTGCCGCAGCCCACTGGCGCTACAAGAACAGTGTGGAGTATGAAAGAGAGGTCAGGAATCAGGTGCAGTGGGCCGGGGGTCTTTCGCGCCGGTACCACGAAATGGGCAGCGATGAGGCGTTCATCGACCTCCTTCACCGTCAGGTGTTTGCGAATCATCTGGTGGTCTTCGGAAAAGGTGGCCGTATTGTTCGTCTCGACGAAAAGGCAACCGTTCAGGATTTCCTGAAAACATCCAATATTGAGGTCTCCCCGGATATTCTCGTCAAAGTAAACGGAAAGATTGCGGCGCTTGACCGGCCCCTTCAGGATGGAGACTCCGTGGAGGTTATCGATGGCGGCAATCCCCCCGCTGACGGGGTTTTCGAAGAGGGGCCCAGTCGTTATGCGTTCCTGTCCCCCGCCCCTTTTCCTTTTGATCAGTTGAGCGGAAGGCCGGAGGAATCGGTTCAGCTCGACGGTGGACATCAATTACAGGAGGACCAGTAGTATGCTTCAATCCGGAACTTACCATTTCTATCCCCGCAAGGTGGCCCTGATCGGGAACTACGTTCCGCGCCAGTGCGGCATAGCGACTTTCACCACTGACCTTTTGACGGCCCTGGCGAAGGAAGACCAGGCGGGAGAATACTGGGCGGTGGTAATGAATGATCTGCCAGACGGATACCGCTATCCTTCCGAGGTTCGCTTCGAGGTCAACCAGCGATCCTTGGCCGAGTATCGCCTGGCGGCGGATTTCCTGAACATGAACCGGGTGGAACTGGTGTGTCTGCAGCACGAGTTCGGTATCTTCGGAGGGGAAAACGGGGGCCATGTCCTCGATCTTCTCACCGGATTGCGCATGCCAGTGGTGACCACCTTTCACACCGTTCTCGAAGCTCCCACCCGGGGACAACTGACGATAGCCAGGCGGATTGCGCAGCTCTCCGACCGTGTTGTGGTCATGAGTAAGCACGGGCAGCAGATGCTCCAGGAGGTCTACGGGATACCAGCAGAGAAAGTGGTCTTCGTCCATCACGGCATTCCCGACGTCCCCTTCGTGGATCCCAACTATTACAAGGATCAGTACGGAGTGGAGGGACGAAAGGTCGTGCTGACCTTCGGGCTCCTTTCCCCGGGAAAGGGCATCGAAACCGTGATCGACGCCCTGCCCTCGGTCGTCAAGCATCACCCGGAGGTGGTCTATATCGTTCTCGGGGCCACTCATCCGCACATCAAGAGAGAACAGGGCGAAGCTTACCGCCTCTCCCTCCAGGCTCGCGCCCGGGACCTAGGAGTCGGTGATCACCTCATCTTCCACAATCGTTTCGTCGATCTCAAGGAGCTCATCGAATTCCTTGGGGCGGCGGATATCTACGTGACCCCCTATCTGAACCGGGAACAGATTGTTTCGGGCACGCTTGCCTACGCCCTGGGCAGCGGCAAGGCGACCATCTCCACCCCCTACTGGTACGCCGAAGAGATGCTGGCTGAGGACAGGGGAAGGATAGTTCCCTTCCGGAATGCGGGTGCCCTTGCGGAGCAGATGACAGACCTTCTGAACCACGAGGTCGAGCGTCATGCCATGCGCAAGCGGGCCTACAATTTCTGTCGCTCCATGGTCTGGAAAGAGGTGGCGCGGAAATATCTGGAGGTTTTTGGTGAGGTGAGAAAAGAAAGGGAGAGTGCGCCAAAACCCGTTTTTCGAGCGAGAACAATGGCGACGGGGCCCCGGGAAGTGCCCTTGCCCAAACTTGACCACATCCGGCGCCTCACGGACGATGCGGGGATCATTCAGCACACCACGTTTGTTGTGCCCGACCGCAGGCATGGTTACTGCACCGATGACAATGCCAGGGCTCTGATCGCCGTGCTCTGGGCTCAGGACACGATGGGCCACACCGATGTCCTCATCGACCTGGCATGCACGTACATCAGCTTTTTACAGCACGCGTTCAACGAGCGGACCGGGAGATTCAGGAATTTCATGGGGTATGACCGGCAGTGGATGGAGGAGTCGGGCTCCGAAGATAGCCACGGGCGGGCGTTATGGGGGCTCGGCGAGGCAGTGTCTCTCGCAGCATCGGAAGATCTCCGCTCGGCCGCCGGCAATATATTCGAAAAGGGCTTGACGGTTTTGACGGATTTCACATCTCCCAGGGCATGGGCCTACGCGCTTGTCGGCATACATGCCTATCTCAGGCGGTTCAGCGGCGACAGCGAGGTGAAGCGTGTCCGCAGGAGATTGGCCGATAACCTGTTCAACCTTTTTCGGGAAAATGCGGTTGACGACTGGCCCTGGCTGGAAGACATCGTCGCCTATGGCAACGGCAAGATTTCCCAGGCCCTCATTATGTCGGGCCGGTGGCTTCCTGACGATGAGATGCTCGCGGCCGGGCTCAGGAGTTTGGAATGGCTCATGGAGATCCAGACGGACGGGAAAGGCCATTTTGTTCCGGTGGGGTGCAACGGCTGGTATGCCCGGGCCGGCGAGAGGGCGCGGTTCGATCAGCAGCCGATAGAGGCGCAGGAGATGATCGATGCCTGTCGCGAGGCTTACGGGATCACCAAAGACCCGAAATGGCTCACCTTCGCACAGCGATGTCTGGAATGGTATCTGGGACGGAATGATCTGAACGTGCCTCTCTACGATGACAGGACGGGAGGATGTTGTGACGGACTTCATGCGGACGGGCCAAACCGGAACCAGGGGGCGGAATCGACTCTGGCCTGTTTCCTGTCCCTGCTGAGCATCAATGAGCTCCGAAGCAACCAGATATCCGTAGAGGCCACGGCGCACACGGAACCGGCGCTTTTCGGGGAGGTGGCCCACCGTGACAGATAAGCCCATCGTAATGGTCAGCTCGTATCCTCCCCGGCTGTGCGGCATCGGGACATTCTTCGAGGAGGCCCGGGAATTCATCGGCAAGGCCAATCCGGACCGTGAAGTCCTGGTGATCAGCCACACTGATGGAGCGGGAGAAGGTGTCTTTCCCATTATCGATACCACCCGTGGTGACTGGTGGGCACCCGTGGCCCGGAAGATAGAGAAACTCGACCCC
>JAAZOO010000393.1 GCA_012797715.1 Geobacteraceae bacterium
ATGGGCCCCTACATGCGGCCCATCCCGGTGGGGGCGAGCATGGCCATGCTCTTTTCCCTGCTCATCGCCTTCATCGTCACCCCCTATTTCGCCTACCGCCTGATGAAGGGAGAGTCCCATTCCGGCAGCGAGAACCCTGCCCAAGAGTCCCGCCTCACCCGTTTCTACCGGGCCGTCATGGGGAGGCTCCTCCATGACCGGAAGGTCCGGAACGGTTTCCTTGCCGGGGTCGTGCTGCTCCTCCTGGTCGCGGTGAGCCTGCTGTTTCTCAAGGTCGTTACGGTGAAGATGCTTCCCTTCGACAACAAGAGCGAGCTGCAGGTGATCGTGGATGCGCCCACCGGAACGGCCCTGGAGGAGACGGCGCGGCTGGTCTCCGAGATGGGTGACGCCCTGCGCCGGGTTCCCGAGGTCACCGATTTCCAGACCTACGTCGGCATGAGCGCCCCCTTCAATTTCAACGGGCTGGTGCGCCACTACTACCTGCGGCGCGGGGCCAACTTGGCCGATATCCAGGTCAACCTGGTGGGCAAGTCCGAGCGCTCCGGCCAGTCCCACGACATTGCCAAGCGGATTCGCCCGCTGCTGAAGGAAATCGCCGATCGCTACGGCGCCCGCGTCAAGGTGGCGGAGATACCGCCCGGTCCGCCGGTCCTCTCCACGCTGGTGGCCGAGATCTACGGACCCGACCAGGAGACCAGGATACGGATCGCCCGTCAGATCAAGGATATCTTCTCGAAGACCCCCGGGGTGGTGGACGTGGACTGGTACCTGGAAGACGACCAGACCGTCTACACCTTTGCCGTGGACCGGGAAAAGGCGGCCCTGTCCGGCGTCTCCACCGAGGATGTGGCGCAGACCCTTCGGGTCGCCCTGGGCGGCATGGATGCGGGGATTGTGCACCTGCCCCGGGAAAAGGAGCCGGTGCCGGTCACCGTGCGGCTCCCGGCGGAGCGGAGAAGCTCGCTGGAGGCGCTCTCTTCCGTCTCCGTTCCGTCTCCGGCGGGGAACATCCCCCTGTCGCAGCTGGTGCGGGTAACCCGCGGCCTTGAGAACAAGAGCATATACCGGAAGAACCTGAAGAATGCGGTGTACGTGACGGGCGACGTGGCCGGAGACATAGAGGCCCCGGTCTACGCCATTCTGAAAATGGGCAAGGAGATAGACAGGATCACGCTTCCCGACGGCTACCGCATCGGGCAGCTGGCGGCCCGGCAGCCGTGGAGCGAGGAGCGGCCGGCCGTCAAGTGGGACGGCGAGTGGCATATCACCTACGAGGTGTTCCGCGACCTGGGAATTGCCTTCGGCGCGGTCATGGTCCTCATCTACGTGCTGGTGGTGGCCTGGTTCCGCAGCTTCACCACGCCGCTGGTGATCATGGCGCCCATTCCGCTGACCCTCATCGGCATCCTGCCGGGCCACGCCCTGTTCGGGGCCTTCTTCACCGCCACCAGCATGATAGGCTTCATCGCCCTGGCCGGGATCATCGTGCGCAATTCCATCATCCTCATCGATTTCGCCGAGCTGAAGCGGCGCGAGGGGCTCCCCCTGGATCAGGCCATCATCGAGGCGGGCGCGGTGCGCTTCCGGCCCATGCTGCTGACCGGAGCAGCCGTGGTGGTGGGGAGCTTCGTCATCGTCTTCGACCCCATCTTCCAGGGGCTCGCCATTGCCCTCATGTGCGGCGAAATCGCCTCCACCACCCTGTCGCGGGTGACCATACCGGTGCTCTACTACCTGGTGGAGGCGCGCAAGGAGAAACGGACATGAACAACGGCTATCGCATCACCATCCTCTGTGAAAACACCGTGGGACCGGTTTCCGGGACCCTGGGGGAGCACGGCTTCGCCGCCCTGGTGGAGGGGAGGGGGGAGAGTCTGCTGTTCGACACCGGCACGGGGGAAACCCTGCTGCGGAATGCGCTGCGCATGAACAAGGATCTGCACCGGGTGGGGAGGGTGGTCCTGTCCCACGGACATCACGATCATAGCGGCGGCCTCCTTCCCCTGGTGAGGAACTGCGGGGCAAAGGAGGTGCTTGCCCATCCGGCGCTCTTCTCCCGGCGCTACCGGGTGAAGGATACCGGCGAGAGCGTTCCCATCGGAATCCCCTGTGACGAACCATACCTGCGGGGGATGGGCGCCCGGTTCGACCTGGACGACCGGTTCCGGGAGATTGCGCCCGCTCTCTTTCTCACCGGCCGGGTGCCGCGCAGGACCCCGTTCGAAGAGGGGGATCGGGGCATGTTCCGCGACCCTGAGGGCATATCGCCCGACCCGTTGGAGGATGACCAGTCCCTGGTGATACGGAGCCCGAAGGGGCTGGTTCTGCTCCTCGGCTGTTGCCATGCCGGGGTGGTGAACACCATCGACCATGCCCGGGAGAAGACCGGCGAGGAACGGGTCTACGCCCTGATCGGCGGCACCCACCTTGGCTTTTGCTCTCCCGAACAGGTGGAGGCCACCGTCGAGGCGTTGCGGGCCTTCGGTATCCGCAGGATCGCCGCCGGCCACTGCACCGGCTTTTGCGCCTCGGCGCGGCTGCTTCGGGAGTTCCCGGCCGCGTTCCAGCCCGCCAATGTGGGGTATACCCTGGAGACATGAAAAAAGGGCGGCCGTTTCTGCCGCCCCATGAGGGAGAAAAAGAAAGGATGCGCTGAGGGGGCGCGGATGACGGGACCCTTTCTTTTCCTATGGATGCAGAGCATTCATAGAGCGTGCCGGATCAGTGGCGGACGCCCCCTGTGAGGGCCGGGAAACGGCAGCCTGTCTGCTGAATAACCGAAAACAGAGGGCCGCCGGGCACTCTTCCGGGGAAGGAGCGGCCGGCGGCCCTCTGCGTACTGGTGAGTGACTCCCAGGGGCACCGTCGTGGCGCGGTTGTTTTCCGGAATTTCCGGGCCGTCTGCCTAAAGAATCGGCACGCCCTGCCTTGTGGCGGGCAGGGGCGCAGGGTTCCCGCGAAAATTCAGATCAGGTCCAAAACGGCCTTCACCGTCTTCTCGATACCCTCGGCCGTTTCGGAGATGCGCGTCGCCAGCATGTAGGCGGGAGTGGTCACTATCTTGTGTTTCCTGTCCACCACGAACCCGGTGACCGGACACTCTACGTGGAGGCTCCCGGTCTTGTTGATTTCGGCCGCTGTTCCGGCGTCGGTGCCGATGGTGACCTCGGGCCCATACTCCTTGCCGAGAATGGCCGCTATCAGTGCAGGGGCGATGCAGATGGCGCCGATGGGCTTGTTCGCAGCCGCCATCTCGCGCACGAGACGCGCCACGTCGGGCTGGACGGACGCGTCGGCCCCTTTGGCGGCAAAGTCGCACAGGTTCTTTGCAGCGCCGAAGCCGCCCGGGAAGATGAGCGCATCCAGGTCCGCCGCCTTCACCTCCCTCATGTCCCTGATGTTCCCCCGGGCGATGCGGGCCGATTCAACCAGCACGTTCCGCTTTGCCCCGGTTTCCTTCATGGTCAGGTGATTGACCTCCGGGAACTCCATGTCCGGAGCCATGCACACCGCTTCCGCGCCGTTTTGGTCGATGGCGAGCAGGGTCAGCACCGCCTCGTGTATCTCGCTCCCGTCGCGCACGCCGCACCCGGAAAGAACCACGCCGATTTTCTTCTTCATGGGGACCTCCTTGGATTTGTACGTTCGTTTCCGACGGGGTAATTCTAGGCGGAAACCGGCAGCTCCGCAAGTGGATTGCTGTGCCGGCAGCCGTCCCGCAAATTGAAATGCGGGCATCCTTATGGTACGATACAAGCGTCTTTTGCATCACCGTGTTACGAAAAATCCACCAGGGCTGCGGAGCAGACAGTGTCCTTCCGAACCATTGAATGGCGCGACAACAAGGTTGTGATGATTGACCAGACCCGACTTCCGGGCGAAGAGGTCTACATCGAATACAGGGATTTCAAGAGCGTGGCAGAGGCGATCCGCGGCATGGTGATCCGCGGGGCGCCCGCCATCGGGGTCGCGGCCGCCATGGGCATCGCCCTGGGAGCCCGGGAGATCATCGCCGACACCCATGAGTCCTTTTTCCGGCAGTTGTCCAATATCTGCGACATAATGGCCGGCACCCGCCCCACGGCGGTCAATCTCTTCTGGGCCATCCAGCGCATGAAGCGGGTGGCCGAGGCCAACCGCCACCGGGATCTGAATACCATCCGGGAAATCCTGCGCTGCGAGGCCATTGCCATCGAGGAAGAGGACTTGCGGATCTGCCGTGCCATCGGCGCCAACGGGGCGGCCCTGATCCGGGAGGGGAGCACGATCCTGACCCACTGCAACGCAGGGGGCCTTGCCACGGCCGGCTACGGAACCGCCCTGGGGGTGATCCGGGCCGCGCAGGAGCAGGGAAAGAATATCAAGGTGTTTGCCGACGAGACCCGTCCCTGGCTCCAGGGAGCCCGTCTCACCGCCTGGGAGCTGATGAAGGACGGCATCCCCGTAACCCTGATTTCCGATTCCATGGCCGGCTATTTCATGCGCAGGGGGGAGATCGATTGCTGCGTGGTGGGCGCCGACCGCATCGCAGCCAATGGCGACACCGCCAACAAGATCGGCACCTATACGGTGGCGGTGCTGGCCCGGGAGAACAAGATACCCTTCTATGTGGCCGCGCCCCTTTCCACCTTCGACCTTACCCTCGACAGCGGGGACCGGATACCCATCGAGGAACGCCACTCCCGGGAGGTCACCCATCTTTCCGGGCTTCCCATCGCACCGGAGGGGGTGAAGGTCCGCAATCACGCCTTCGACGTGACGCCTGCGCGCTATATCACCGCCATCGTTACCGAGAAGGGAGTTCTGACGGGTGATTACCGCCGTCGCATCAGCGACATGGTGGGGAAATGACCGATTGTTCCGCCTTTGCCGCGGACGTGACGCGCTGCCTGGAAAGGGGTGAAGGGGTTGAGGCGGATCGATGCCTGGAATCCATCCTGGCATCGGGCGGATACCTGACTCCTTCCCGTTCCGTGGACAACCTGCGGCTCCTTGCCGCATTCTGCTCTCCCTCCCTCCTGGGGGAAATCGCATCGGACGCCCGCTTCGCCCCTTCCCCTGACCAGGCCCTCAACGGTCTCGAACGGGTGTCGGCCGCGGTTCCCCGCGAGGAATTCCTCGTCGTGTGCGGACACGCCGGAACCCGTTCCGACCTCCTCACCATCTGCGGTTCCTCCCCCTTTCTCGTTTCCATCCTGCGCCGCTACCCCGAGTATTTCCGCAACCTGTTCCTGGAGAACGGCATCGCCGAGGCGCGGAGCCTGCCGGAAACGCTGGGACTGCTGCGGGGAATGGTGGCCGAAGACACCGGATTCACCGCCCTCCTCCCCATCCTGCGACGCTTCAAGTACCGGGAAGTCCTGCGCATTGCGGCGCGGGACCTGAACGGACTCGCATCCCTGGAAGAGGTCACCGAAGAGCTTTCCGACCTGGCGTCCGCTTGCCTTCAGGTCGCTTACGAGGTCTGCCGCCGCTTGCTGGTGCGCGAACACGGCATTCCCCTCATGCGGACACCCGAGGGGGAGGAGGAGGCAGACCTGGTGGTGCTGGGGATGGGGAAGCTGGGGGGACGGGAGCTGAATTTTTCTTCCGACATCGATCTCATCTATTTCTACTCCTCCGACAACGGGGAAACGGCAGGAGTGCCTGCTCCCGACGGTTCCCTCACGGGACGGCAATCCCTCCACGCCTTTTTCATCAAGCTGGCGGAAATGATCACCAAGGCCATTTCCCAGGTCACCGAGGACGGTTTCGTTTTCCGCACCGACCTGGGTCTGCGGCCGGAGGGGAAGAGCGGCGACCTTGCCCTGTCGCTCCGTTCCGCAGAGGTCTACTACGAGTCGTGGGGCCAGCCGTGGGAGCGGTCCGCCATGCTGAAGGCCCGTCCGGTGGCCGGGAACCCGGAGCTGGGCGAGAGTTTCCTGCGGATGATCGAGCCCTTCGTCTACCGCAAGTACCTGGACTACACCCTCATCGAAGACATGATGTCCATGAAGAAGAAGATCGACCTTTCCCTTGCCCGGGAACGGGGAGGGGAGGACAACATCAAGTTGGGCCGGGGCGGGATCCGGGAGATAGAGTTCTTCATCCAGGCCACGCAACTGGTGTTCGCCGGAAAGAATCCGGCCCTGCGCGCGCGCAACTCCTTCCGGGCTCTCCGGATACTGCGGGACGCCGATATCATCACCCCTGACGACTGCGAGGCACTGAGCGACGCCTACCGTTTTCTCCGCACCGTCGAGCATCGTATCCAGGTGGTGCAGGAGCGCCAGACCCACAGCCTCCCGGCCGGAGACGAAGAGATGCGCTATCTGGCCCGGCGCTGCGGCTATGTGGACGAGGACGGGCCGATGTTGTTCCGCGAGACCCTGGAATCGCACCGGGCAAAGGTCTCCTCCATGTACGGCGACCTGTTCCTTTCCCGCCAGAAGCGGAAGGAAGAAGTGGCGCCGGAGACCTATGTCATCTTCGATCCCGGTGCGGACCCGGACCTGGTCAAGGATATGCTGGCGGAGCGGCGTTTTGAGGACGTGGATACGGCATACGACAACCTGATCCATCTCCGGGACGGCACTCCCCGATCCCACCTCTCACCCCGGGGGAGGAGGCTGCGGGAGGAGATCACCCCGCTGCTGTTCCAGGAGGTGATCGCATCGCCGGACCCCGACATGGCCCTCTCCAACCTGGAAAAGTTCTTCCGGGCCGTGGGACCTCGCACCAGTTTCTACGCCCTGCTGGCGGAAAACCGGGAAATCCTGAAGCTGCTGGTCTCCCTGTTCGGCATGTCCGAGTTCCTGTCCAAGATACTGATCAACAGTCCGGAGATACTGGATACCATGGTGTCTCGCTCCTTCTCTCCGGTGAAGGAGCTTCGGGACGCGGAGGCAGAGCTCGGGTCGCTCCTGGAGCAGGCCGGTGATTTCGAGGATCGCCTCGACATCCTGCGCAGGTATCGCCACGAGGAATTCCTGCGCATCGGGATGTACGACATCTATGGAGGCCTGGATCAGACAGGGATTGCCGGTCAGCTCACCACCCTTGCGGAGGTCTGCCTCGCGGCGGCGTGCAGAATCGCGGAACAGGAGCTGTCACGGTTCGGGACCCCCCTGTGCGTTGATGAAGAGGGCGAGGAACGGCCGGCACGCTTCGCGGTCATCGCCATGGGCAAGATGGGGGGGCGGGAACTCAACTACCACTCGGACCTGGACATCATCTATGTCTACGATCACCAGGGGATGACCGGCGGAGAGCGGCGAATCACGAACCGAGAGTATTTCGCCAAGCTGGGGCAGAAAATTATCTCCATCCTCTCCACGCCCACACGGGAGGGGTACGCATACGCCATCGACACGCGTCTCCGCCCCTCCGGGAACGCGGGGCCGCTGGTCACCTCCCTGGAATCGTTCCGGGCCTACCACCGGGACGAGGCCCACGTCTGGGAAAGACAGGCACTCACCAAGGCGCGCGTTGTCCTGGGCGGGGGACGATTGCGGGGGGAGATTGAGGAGATCATCCGCGACACCGTGTACGGCACCGGTGCGGACGAGGACGTCCGGCGGGAGATACACCGCCTTCGCATGCGCATGGAGCACGAACTGGCGCGGGAGAGCCTGGGGAGCTACAATATCAAGACCGGCCGCGGCGGCATGGTAGACGTGGAGTTCATCGTCCAGTATCTCCAGCTCCGGCACGGCAGGGACTTCCCTCAGGTCAGGAGCGTGGGCACGCTGGAGGCGCTCCAGGGCCTGCACGCCTGTTCACTCCTGCCCGACGGGGATTTCCGGGCGCTCTTCGACGGCTACACCTTTCTGCGCACCCTGGAAAACCGGCTGCGGATCATCCACGACTACTCCATGAACCAGCTGGGCGGCCCGAAGGGATACCTGAACAAGCTGGCCCGCCGCCTGGGGTACGACGAGAGGCTCCGCCATCCCGGAGATGCGCTCATGGCAGACTACGAGAGGATCACCGGCGCTGTACGCCGGGTCTACGACAGGATTCTGGGGGAGGGGGAGGCGGCGCATCCCGCCTGACGGCTTCACGCCGCGTCCGGCCCCCCTTTGGGGAATTCCGCAACCGCGAAGCCGTTGCGGCCGCCCTGCTTGGCGCGGTAGAGGGCCAAATCCGCACGCTTCAGCAGGTCCTTCTTTGACTCGCCGGGAAGGGCCTGCGCCACGCCGATGGAAAGACTCGTCCTGACCTCTTCTCCGTCCAGCAGGAACCGGCTTTCCCGGATATGCCGGCACAGATTCTCCGCTACGGCTGCGGCCGATGCGGATGTCGCCTTGAGCAGGATCGCGGCGAATTCGTCGCCGCCGAAACGGGCGACGAAATCGGTCTGCCGCACGGTTGACCTGATCTTGTACGCCACCCCCTTCAGTACCCGGTCACCTCCCTGGTGACCGTGAGTGTCGTTGATAGTCTTGAAATTATCCACATCAATCATC
>JAAZOO010000029.1 GCA_012797715.1 Geobacteraceae bacterium
AAGGAAAGCGTGCAGAACCAGGAGGATCTCCTGGCGGAGACTGTCATTCTGGCACCCCGGAAGAGCGATCCGAGGATGAAGGGGGCGAAAGGGAAAAATGGATCGTGATCTGACGCTGGAAAACTTGGAAACAGGTGTCCGCGCAGCGCTGCTTTCCGGTGAAGGGGACGTGGAGGCGGCTGTCGAGCGCTACCTGGAGGGAGAGCTCTGCGGCCTCTCCAGCGGGGAAAGGGCGGCTCTAGTGGAGCGGCTTGCCCTGCGCTTCACGGTTCCGCATCGGGGGTGCGCCTCCCCCCCGATCCTTGACCCGGAAGCCGTGGCCGGCCTGTTGTCCCTCCTTCTCGGCAAGGATATCCCGTCATCGATGACGGACGCTGGGGACGCGCCGGAGAAGTTCGCCCATGCGCTGAATACGGTGTTCGATACCCTCAACCGGCTTATCGGCGTCATCAACACCACCTTTTTCGGCAGAAGGCCCGAACTGGAGACCATTCGCCAGGTCATCGGCTCCCACATGGGGGACGGGGAAGGGGAGGCATCCCTGACTTCCTACCTGGAGCAGATTCAGCAGGCCTTCCTCATCGCCCATGCTTCCTTTCAGGAATCGTCACGGGAGGTCGTGGAAGAGATTCTCGCCGAGCTTGCTCCGGATTCCTGCGAGTCGTCCGTATCATCGGGGCTCAAGATCGGACCCCTGCGGAAAGCCGAGGCATTTGAAACCTATCGGCGGAAGTATCAGGCCTGCAGGCGATGGATCGATTCTGGGGGGTTTACCGAAAAACTGCTCAGGGAATTCGAGAAGAACTGCCGTAAAGCGGGTATACTGAAAGAGGGTTGAAGCCCGGAAACCGCCTCGAAAGGAGTATGCCATGAAAATTGCAGCCACTCCGGCACTACTGTGTTTCCTCTTGCTGAGTCTCTGTTCCTGCTCCCTTTTCAAGGACAAGGGGGGCGACGGCGTCAAACCGGCCATCCCCTATGAAAAGGAGTCAATCGTTCTCAAAATCAGGAGCGATCCCCAGTTGAACCTTTTCCAGGGGCAGCCCCATTCGCTTGCCCTTTGTACGTACCAGATGAAGGACCCCAATGCCTTCAACCAACTGACGGACGAAAAGAACGGCCTCTCCCGGCTCATGGAATGCGAGAGGTTCGACGCGAGCGTTCTGTCGAGCAAGCGGATCATCGTGCATCCTTCCCAGCAGGTGAAGGAAGTGCGGGATCGGGCAGAGGGAGCCCGCTATCTCGGCTTCGTGGCGGGGTACTACCCCCTGGAGAAGAGCCGGGTGATCCTCCTCTACCCGCTCCCCTACCCGAGCTCCAGGGGAGGTTCCAAGGAGCTGGTCATCAATCTTGACCTGGGCCAGCGCCAGATACAGCTGGTGAAATGATGCAGCAGGCGATGTGAGGATATGCCTATGGATATGGAGAGACCGGTTTTCTGGCACCACGGGCTGTTTCTGCAGCCCCAGCACTTTCAACTGACGGAGCGCTGCGCCTCCGCGCTCCTCGTTCCCCTGTACGAACATCTGGCGCCCTACTGCTGGGGTGTCTGCCATATGGAGATCCACGCGGCATCCCTGGGGGCGCGGACCTTTACGGTGACGAAGGGGAGTTTCCTGTTCCCGGACGGCACGCATGCGGCGGTGCCGGAAAATGCCCTGCTGGAGTCGCGGCGCTTCCAGGATGCCTGGATCGAGGGAGGGAAACCCCTCACCGTCTATCTGGGCCTCAAGAGGTGGAACCCGCAAGGGGAAAACGTGACGGTGCTGGAGAGTACGGACTCCCTCCAGCAGGTGACCACGCGCTTCGTCTCCCCGGCCGACGCCGAGATGTGCCGGGACCTCCATGCCGCAGGACCCTCGGCCCCCATACATCGCATGCAGTTCGTGCTCCGCATCTTCTGGGAGTCGGAAATCGATCAGGTGGGAGACTACCTGGTGATCCCCGTGGCCCGGCTGGAGAAGAACGGGGACGAGGTGACGGCGTCGGAACGCTTTGCTCCGCCCTCCCTCACCCTTTCCGCTTCCGGGTCGCTCCTCCGGGTTGTGCGGGAGATTCGGGACCAGCTGGCGTCCCGCGGACGGCAACTGGAGGAAATGAAGCGGCAGCGGGGGATACAGACCGCGGAGTTCGGCTCCCGCGACATGGTCTACCTGCTGGCCCTGCGCTCCCTCAACCGCTACATCCCGCAGCTCGTGCACCTCACGGAAACGAAGCAGGTACACCCGTGGCTCGTGTACTGGCTCCTGCGCCAGATCGTGGGCGAGTTTTCCACCTTTTCCGAAACGGTTACCGTGCTGGGCGAGGTGACGGAAAGCGGCGAACGGCTGCTGCCGGTCTACGACCATCGCTCCCTGGGAGACTGCTTCCTGGCAGCCCAGTCGCTCATCACGCGGCTCCTGGACGAAATTACCGCAGGTCCGGACTATGTGCTCCAGCTCCTCTACGACGGAACCTATTTCGCGGCGGAGATGAAGCCCGCCCATTTCGAGGGCCGGAACCGCTTCTACCTCGTGCTCCGCACCGAGGAAGACCCGAAAATGGTCATCCAGTCCCTGGCGCTGGCAGCCAAGCTGAGCACCCGGGAGCACATGCCGATCCTCATTGCGCGCGCCCTTCCGGGTATCGGCCTCGAACACCTTCCGGTCCCGCCCCAGGAGCTCCCGCGCAGGGCCTTTTCCGTCTATTTCTCCATCGACAGCCACTGCGATCAGTGGGCGATGCTGGAGAAGACGAAAAACATCGCCCTCTACTGGGACAAGGCGCCGGAAGACCTGGAGATCGAGATGATGATTGTGGGGAGAGGATGAGGAGGAAGTAACGAGTGAAAAGTCAGTTTCCCCTGTGGCTGAGGGTGGAGGGAAGATGGTGAATCGGAGATGTCCATGCATTTGACCGACTGTTTCATGGAACTCGTTGCCTATGTGGTCTACTTCCGGAAGAATGCCGCGTCGCGGCAGCCTTCCTTTGAGCAGGTACGGGCCGACATCCATCGCCTCCTCTCCCAGAGCGATGCCCTGGCAGCCAAGGGGATGTTCCCGCGGGAGGAGTACGAACAGGCCCATTTCGCCGTGTGCGCCTGGGTGGACGAGACGCTGCTGGCGTCGCCGTGGGAGCACCGGGTCCTGTGGCAGCGGGAGCAGCTGCAGCGTGTCTATTACAACACCACCGAAGCGGGCGAGGAGTTCTTCGAGCGCCTCAACCGGCTGGGGATGCACCAGCGGGACGT
>JAAZOO010000394.1 GCA_012797715.1 Geobacteraceae bacterium
ACTGCAATTCTGTTCCAAATGCAGCGCGTCATTCTTCTGCAACACCTGTAATGGTATTGTTTCCAGGAAAAAAATCGTATGGAAAGAAGAATGAACCTAGATTCGGCAGTTGGAGGCATCCTTCGTTCTCTCCGATTGCCGCCTTTGTGCTGCTCTACGCTCATTTCACTACAGCCGATACACTCACCCTTTTTGGTTCGGACAGTATCGGCTGTGGCCGCTCCATTTCGCTAAGAGCAGCAACGAAATACGACAGAGTCGTTCTCTGCGCATACTTCCAACTGCCGGTTTTAGGTTTATTGTTTCGAGCGGAAGCGTTGGGGCATGCCTGCATCCCCTGTGTACCGGGACGCGGGACTCTCCCCTTTCAACAAAGGAACCCGCAGCCGGGAGGGGGGGCTTTTTCGTGGCTCCGGTGGGGTGCTGGTTTTAGACCCTGATGGTCTTGTAGAGGAAATTTTTGAATTTAAAAAACTTTTTCCGTTCGGCAGCGTCTTTCTGGATGTCCCCGGCCGCTGCCTTCAGGTGCCGGGCGATCTGGGGCATGGTTCGGCCCGCGGCGTTCCGTGACAGCTCGATGATACGCGCCACCACGTCGCGGGAGATGCGGTTTTTGGAGTAGGGCTCGTACACCGCTTCCCAGAAATCCTTCCCTCCCTCGATCTCCGCCAGTATCTCGTCCGCAAGCTGGTCCTGCAGCCGTGCCTGGGTGCTTTCCTTCTGATCCCGGCTGCCGTCCAAGATGGCGCGATGGATATCATCCTCGGTGATTACCGCTCCTTTTCGGAAGAAAAGGGCACGCAGCAGGATACTGCGCAGCTCGCGGATATTCCCTTCATACCGGTGGTTGACCAGCAGTGCCTTTGCACCTTCGGTCAGGGCAGGGGCCTCCTCCCGGGAGTCGTCCGCGCCCCGGTAGGTGCGGTAGAGCTTGCCCAGGAAGTGCGTGGCCAGATCCGTGATGTCTTCCCGGCGCTCGCTGAGGGAGGGGATACGGACGGATAGCTCGGAAAGGCGGTGGTAGAGGTCTTCCCGGAATCGTCCCGCAGCTATTTCCTCCTGGAGGTTCTTGTTGGTGGCTGCCACGAGGAGTACCCGCCCATAGCGCTCCATGCTCTCCCCCAGCCGAAAGAAGCCGCCGTTGTCCAGAAAACGGAGCAGCTGCACCTGGGTCTTTGGATCCGCGTCGCCAATCTCGTCGAGAAAGACGATGCCGCCGTGGGCCTCTTCCAGAATACCCTTCCGGTCGCTGTAGGCGCCGGTGAACGCCCCCTTCTTGTGGCCGAAAAGCTCGGAGTAGGTGAGCTCGCCGCTGTAGGCGGCAATGTTGGTCTTCTTGACCGGGAGTTCTCCCGCCGGATTCACTCGTTCCCGGTACATCTCGTTCAGCTTGTTGTACAGGTTGTTGAAGAAGAATTCCTTTCCGGAGCCGGTCTGCCCGATTACCAGGATGGAGGGAAGCCCGAGGGTCGCCTCCTGCAGGACATTGGTGCTCCAGAAGGCGATGCGGTTGAAGAGGGGAACGGACACGGTCCTTATGAAGTTCACCACCTCCTGGGCCTTGCGGCTGTTGCCGATGATGTTTCCCAGACGGTACGAGGAGACATGGGGGTCCTTGTAGGCAACGTCCTGCGTCAGGCGCGCGACCTGACGCTGGAGGGTCTCGATCTGCTGGATATCCGAGATGTGGCGGGAGGTGAGGCTTTCTATGATCTGCAGGATGCGCTTGTGTTCTTCCGTGAAGTAGCCCTGTTTCAGGGAGTTGAGGCAGATCACGCCCAGGACCACGTCGTCGCAGATGATGGGCATTGCAATCTCGCTTTTGATGAGTTCGCTGGTGGAATAGTGGAAGCCCCCCTGCCGGGCCTCTTCTTCCACGTCGGCGATAATCTTCGGCTGTTTCGACCATGCCACGTACCCGGTCAGGCTCCTCTCTTCCGGCGGCAGCTCGGGCCCGCCGATGCGGAAGGGGGGTATCTTCTTCTTCAGCCACTCCTTGTTTTTGGCGCCGACGATGACCCCTGCGTCGTCCTCCACCACCAGCCACTTTTCCACATCGCGCTCCCGGACCACCGCGATGCTGCCGGTGTCGGCGCCGATAAGCCTGGTCGCCTTGGACAGAACCTTTGCGAGAAACGGCTGGAGCTGGTCGTTATGCTCCTGGAGGAGGTCGGTGATCTCGGCCAGCACGCGAATTTCCAGGTGCTCGTCCCCGATCTCCCGGATCACCCTCTCCACCATCTCCGCATGGGTCTGGAGGATGCCGGTCTCGAACTCGGAGAACTGGTAATTCTCCCGGGAGTAGTAATTGATGAGGCAGATGACCTTGCGGGTCTCCGGTTCGTAGCGGGGCACCATGTACAGGGAGCGGAGGGACATCTTTTCGGTCAGAGCCCGCTTCTGGAGGAACTGCTGGGTGAGATCCGGGATGAAGACCGGTTTCAGCAGCTGTTCGTCGTCGATGCAGCCGTCATCCCCCACGAATTTCGCGACCAGCGAGCGTCCCCTCCCCAGGCGGATGGAGCCCAGATCGTCATACAATGCCTTGAGCCTGGGGTCCGCGGAATAGCTGGCAAGGACTTCCATCCTCGTTTTTCCGTGATTGCCGATGGTCGGCACGAGCACCGATGCCAGGGACAGGCGGTCGATAAGGCGCACCGCCGACTTCACCATGAAGGCCGCCGCCTCCCGTTTCTTGTATTCCTCCACCTGACGGGTGAGGAGAATCTGCTGGTGGTACTTCCTCGCCTGATCCAGGCTGGGGGCGATGGCGTCCAGAAAACCGGCGAGGAGCTCCTTGCTCCTGTCCGGCATTGTTTCTCCCACCGTATCGCGGTCCACGCACATGACGCCGATGGAACGCACCTGATTGACGATGGGGAGGAGGCAGGTCGCGGCGATGGAGCAGGTTTCCGTGAGCTTCACGTCCAGCGGAAGACACAGTTTGCGGGCGTCCGTGAGTTCCACGGGAGACTGGGTTGCAAACACGGTTGAGACAATGGCGTGGTGGGAAACGATGGGAAAGGGGGTGTTCCGGATTTCCTCCGCGAAAGGCCCGGACACGTAGACACAGGAGAGCGCCCCTCCGGTAAGGTCCTCCAGGTAGATGCGCATCCGTTCCCGGCCGGACACGAGCCGAATCCCTTCGGCCGCGGTGAAGAGGATCTCTTCCATGTTTTCCTTGCCGTATCTTCCTATCTTTTCCTGCAATCTGAGGAGTTCGTCTCTGAGATGTTCCATGGTTTCTCCGGGCGCGACCCCCTGTTCGGGACGGGTGTGCCTGCATGCGGGATGGATTTGTGTACTCATTATACACGATACGGGTATCTTAGGGGGAAAGGGGAGGGAAAGTCAAGGGGCGCAGCGGCCGGTTCCGGAAGGGGAACGGCGGGGAGTGTTCAGAATTGCCCCTTGCGGATCCGGGAGAGTTCCTGCTCGCTGATGTTGTTCACCGCACAGTATTCCCGCTCCAGTTCCTCCACGAAGAACCGGTCGAGGCCGGAATTCTCCAGGAAGTCCTCCCGGAGGGCGACGTTTCTTTCGCTGATGATCGTGGGGAGGATGGTGTGGAGGTAGACGGCTTCTTTCCTGACGGTAAGGATGGCCTCGTGGAACAGGTCGTCCGGTATGTCCCCCGTTATGAGCTTCTTTGACCGGAGAAGATCGCAGATCTCCCGCTTCAGTTCTTTCTGGTTCTCCTGTTTCGCATACCGGGAGTAGAAATTCCTGATATGTTCCCGGACGTGGGTTCTCAGGAGGAGGAAGAGGCTTTCCTCCTGGTCGATGGCGAGGAGCTGCCCCAGGAGCGTCTGTGTGCTCATCCGGTTCTCCTCAATCTGTTTCAGCCCGGTGACGAGGGTCGTTACCTTGTATCTGCCGTATTTTCCTAGGTAGCGGTTGGCGAAAAGCCCGGATACGAAGAGCTCTTCGAACAGGCCGTCGTGCAGGGAGTCGAACTCCCGCTTGTTGCCGAGGAAGCTTCGAATCATCTCTTCGGAAATGCGCACGTTTTCCATGAAAGCTATCTTGCTGATGGTGGAAGACGTGGAATCGAACCGGTCGAAGTAGGTGATGATGGATGAAAACTCTTCCAGGAGCGACAGATCGGCACCGTCCCGTACCCTCTCGTCGCAGCTCCTGCCGGCATCGAGAAGTATCTCCTCGAAGGCGTGCTCGCGGTTTTCCGTAGCCCGTTTCTTGGCGTGGAGAAGTTTCAGCATGTCTTCCCGGTTGATCCGGTTGTCGATATTGCGTTCGCGCAGGAAGAGCCCTTCCAGGATCTGGCGGACTTCGGCCAGGTAGTCGTGCTCTTCCGTGTCCACAACGATCCATTTGTCGTTTTTCAGGAGTTCGTCAAGGGGATAGAAGAGGGCGTCCGGAATCTTGGAGCGAACGGCAAGGGTCTTGAGGCGTGTGAGCCGGGCATTCTCCATTCTGCTGATCTTGCCCCGGCCGTAGCAGGAAACGAGGATGTTCCTGTAGCCGTCCACTATGGACTTGTTGTCCCGGTGTTTGTACATCACGTCCACCCGGATGCGCTCCTGCTGGTAGCTGTCGATTCTGAGGGTTTCCGCAAGGGTTGTGAGGCGGATGAAATCCTCGTCCGCGATCTTCTTGCTGGCGTAGTAGAGGTTTCTGAACAGGTCCCGGTACTCGCGGTGTCTCCGGTTGATGAGTTTGACGAGAAAGAGCTGGGCTTTCGGGTCTTCCAGGAGGGAGAGGATTTCCTCGATGATGGCGTTGTCGTCTTCCCTTCCCACGGAAAAGGAGCGCTTAACCGCCTTTCCCATGAGCCGCACCAGTTCCTTCTGCTGACGTTTCAGGGGGCCTCTGAAACGGGTCGAGTTGACGAAGAAGAAATAGTTGCAGACTGCGTTCCCGTCGAAGAAGATTTTGTCGTAGCTCAGTGTGCCGTCGGTCCTGTCGGTAAACTGAAGCCTTCCGTCGTTTTCTCCGTAGTAGGCGCCGTACATGGTGAGGCGGTTCAGGACATCTCCCTTTGCCAGGTCGGCAAGGGGCTGATCGATGCCGAACATGTATTCGCAGAAGGAGCCGCCGTTTCCCCGGTGGCTGATTCCCTCGCGGCTGATGACAAATTCGTTGCCGGGCGAGAAGAGGCGGACCTCGTCCTCCCCACCGTCGCCGAAACTGTAGGAGAAACGCTCGCAGACGTCCGCTCCTGCCAGAAAAACATAATATTCTATATTATTTTCGGTAACGCCGTGCAGCCGTATGTCTTTCCGCATCTCGTCCTTCCGTGGGATTCCGTTCCGGAATCGTGCTTCTTTTCAGCGGTTTGAAAGATCGTTTATTCAAGTACCATGCCGTCATAGGCGAATTCGATGCCGGCCCCGAACCGGATTCCATCCTTGTGTGCCACTTCGTGGGTCAGGTGTGTCAGAATGGTCCTGCGGGGCCGAATCTGTTCCCGTACCGTGAGGGCTCCTTCGATGTTGAAGTGGTTCGGGTGCGGTGTGTAGCGAAGGGCGTCCAGGATCAGGGTGTCCAGCCCGGAGAGGAGTGCCATGGATGTTTCCGGGATACGGCTGCAGTCGGTAAGGTAGGCCGTGTCGCCGATACGGTACCCGGTGGCGCGGGCACAGCCGTGAATCAGGGGAACGGGCTGGATCGCGAGGCCGAAAAGCTGAAACCGTCCCGATATTGTGTGCGGCTCCAGAAGCGGGGCATACCCTCCGCCGCCCGATCCGGTGAAGATATAGGAGAAATGGCGGGAGAGGTGTTCGATGGTTTCCGCGGAACCGTAACAGGGAATGGCGCGTTTATGGAGCAGATGGTATCCCCGCAGATCGTCGATACCGTTCACGTGATCCGCAT
>JAAZOO010000395.1 GCA_012797715.1 Geobacteraceae bacterium
CCGCAATGGAACGGACAATCCGTTCTCCATCGGCTCCGGCCTCGTGTTCGCTCCGGATTGCGGCGCTGTACCGGTTCAGGAAATGTTTGCCTGCGGCCAGGTACAACGGGCGCTTTTCCTCGAATGATGCCCTTCCGGAGTCTCCGTGGGTCTGGTGGGTGTCGGGGAAGAATCTGTCAATATCGAAATTCATGGAAGTAGAAATGGTGCTCAGTGGAGTCCCTTGATATAGTTCCGTATTCCCGCCAGGATGCCTGAGGCGGCGGCATCCTGATACTCCTGGCTCTCCAGCAGCGCGGCGTCATGTTCATTGCTGATGAATGCCGTTTCCACCAGAATGCTGGGCATGGTCGCCCCCACCAGCACATAGAAGGGCCCCTGCTTCACCCCCAGATTCCGGATGCCGGCGTATTTCTTTGAGAGTCTGTCGCAGAGGGATTTCTGGACATCATCGGCCAAGCGGGCCGAGTCGTTTATTTTGTAGTTGGCCATGAGATCGAACAGTATGGACTGGAGAAGCCCAACCTTTTCCAGTGACGTGTTGTTTTCGCGGGCCGCGACACGCGCCGCCTTGTCGGTCTTGGCGAGATTCAGGTAGTAGGTTTCGATGCCGGCCGCCGCTTTATTCAGAGATGCGTTGGCGTGAATCGACACGAACAGGTCCGCATTTACCTTGTTGGCGATGGCAGTCCTCTCCTCCAGGGGGAGAAAGATATCGGTGGAACGTGTCATGACCACATCGATTCCCGTTTCGCCCCGTATCTTCCGGGCAAGTTTCTTGGCGATTTCCAGCACGATATCCTTCTCCCGCATGCCGCCCGGGCCCACAGCCCCCGGATCATGCCCGCCATGGCCCGCATCAATCACGATTCTCCTGACCTTGCCCGGCTTTCCCTTGCCCGGCAGGACATTGTTCTCCTCACTCGGTTCCTTACGCATATCCAGTTCAGTATCCAGTGACTGGATACTTTCTTCCAGCCGGGAGATTTCCGTCCTCCGCTCCCCCCGCACATCGATGATGATACGAAACGGGTCTGACAGGGGAAATATCTTGTATTCCTTGATACTCTCAATATCCAGGACCACACGCACCACGTCGGGCCGAAACTGGCCGACACGCGCCATCTTGAGCAGTCCGTCGCCGATGGGAATATCCTTGACGCCCGGCGCGACGCGGGCGCCGGATATATCAATGTAGACCCTTTCCGGCAGGTGTACCGTGTGGTCCCTTCGCAGCTTGTGGTACGAGAACTTCACCTCCCGATCCAACGTAACCGAAACCCGGCTGTAATCCGGGTTCGACCAGGAACGCATCTCGGTTACAAGCGCAGAAGGGAATGACGGTACAACAGGCGCATCACCCAAAACCCGCCCGGGCCCCTCGGCCTTTCCCTCCCCCGATACCGATGAAGAACGGCGATCGGCTCCCTTGACACGGACCTTGGAGAGGAGAGTGCTCCCTTCCTTCCTCTCCGGGGAAACTACGTATGTCGTCACCGAGGTTTCATCCGCTCCGGCACAACAGGGAAGGAAGAAAGAGCATGACAGAAGAATCAGGGCACACAAGACGGTTCTGCTCACCACGTCACACCATCCTTTTCAATTGATCCAGGATATTCAACGCCTCAAGGGGAGTCAGGGTGGCGATGGTAATGGCTTCGAGCCTTTTCCTCAGCGGGTCTTCCGTTTCATCGAAGAGCTGCAACTGGGGAGAGACCGGTGCATCCGATCTTTTCCCGCCCTTAGCGATGCGCGGAACGCCGCCCTCCCCGTATTCCCCCTTTTCAAGATTTCTCAGTATCTCCCGCGCACGCTCGATTACCTCCAGGGGGAGCCCCGCCAGCCTTGCCACCTGGATTCCGTAGGAATGGGATGCCCCGCCTTCCGTTATCTTCCGCAGGAAGATGATCTGATCGTTCCACTCCCGTACAGCGACGGTGTAATTCTTGATCCTTTTGCGGGTAACCGCCAGTTCGGTCATCTCATGGTAATGTGTTGCAAAGAGCGTCTTTGCGGCACAAGATTCTGTGTCGTGGAGGAACTCTGCCACCGCCCAGGCAATGGATACTCCATCGAAGGTAGAGGTGCCGCGCCCGATTTCGTCTAGGACGATGAGACTCTTGCGAGTCGCGTTTCGCAGGATGGCGGCCGTCTCCATCATCTCCACCATAAAGGTGGACTGGCCCCGCGCCAGATTATCGGAAGCCCCCACCCGGGTGAAAATGCGGTCCACGATGCCGATATGTGCTTCAGTGGCCGGTATGAAGCTCCCCATCTGGGCCATGAGCGTCATCAGCGCCACCTGGCGCATGAAGGTGGATTTTCCCGCCATATTGGGACCGGTGATAATGAGCAACTGGTTCTCGTCCGTATCCAGAAGCACATCATTGGGGACGAAACGCTCAGACAGCATGACGGCTTCAATCACCGGATGCCGTCCCTCCAGAATGAAAATCCGATCTCCGTCATCAATCACGGGACGGCAGTAATCCCTCTCGTGGGCGATCTCAGCAAGGGCGGACAGGACGTCAAGGGTCGCAAGACAATCTGCCGTCCGTGCGATCCGTTGTCCCTGACCGGCAACCTGGTGCCGAATCTCCTGGAACAAGGAGTACTCCAGGTCGCAAATCCTCTCCTCCGCATTCAGGACTTTGTCTTCGTATTCTTTCAGTTCCCCGGTGATGTATCGCTCAGCATTGGCCAGGGTCTGTTTCCTGATCTAGTCGTCAGGAACGCCGGACAGATTTGCCTTC
>JAAZOO010000396.1 GCA_012797715.1 Geobacteraceae bacterium
ACCGAACTGCGCCATCTCGGTCTTGTTTCCGCGCAAAAGAAGAGCGGCGACCTGCTGCGCTCCCTGCGGCACGGCACCTCCCTGACAAACCAGCTCACACCAAAGGATGAATTGAGAGAAATCCCGGAACCTCCCGGCATGAATACGGAAACAGGAATCCAGCTGAACTTTCCCACCGCCAGGTAGGACACCGGATCTCTATGGTTTATGGAGGGATGGTCCATGGGAAAATGCGCGATACTTTTCACGGTACTTTTCCTGTTCGCCCTGACGGCAGGCTGTGGCGGCGAGGGGGGGTCGGGGTCGGGGACCGTCGGAACGTCCCTGGTACAAATTCATATGGGAGATGGCGGACGTTCGGCGCGCATCACGGTCGAGAAATTCCCGCTTCTCGCCAAGGCGGGACGTCTTGCCAGGACCATCCTGGATGCCGCGACCGCTTCCGCAGCCATCCCCTCCGACATAACCCATATCGTCTTCACCATCAGTGCGCCGGATATGACGACCATCACGAGGGATATCCCGGTCGCGGGCAAGTCCTCCATCTCGGAGAGTTTTGTCGTCCCGAACGGTGCAAACAGGCGGTTCCTTGTTGAAGCGCTGTACCGGGATACCGTCCACTACCGCAAAGAAACTTTCGCAAACCTGGATGGAAGGCCGCTGACCCTGGTCATGGACATGGAAGACGTGGACCCTCCCTCCTTCAGGGGGGTGACGGCGGCAACCGCCCAATCATCGAGCCGCATCGACCTTTCCTGGGAACCGGCCACAGACAATGTCACACCTGCCTCACAACTGACCTACCTGGTGTATATGGCTTCCAGCGCCGGCGGCCAGAACTTCCAGGCTCCCAGCTTCACGACTGCGCCGGGAGCCACATCATACTCGGTGACCGGGCTGAACCCGGCGACAACCTACTACTTCGTGGTGCGATGCTCCGACGGCGGCACCAGGGACGCAAACAGCGTTGAAGTGTCGGCAACAACGATGAAGGTCGCCGACACCTCACCGCCCCGCTTCGCAGGCCTTGTCTCGGCGTCCGTCCCTGCGGGTGCCGCAGGCATTGCATATCTCTCGTGGGAACCGGCTGCCGATGACGGAACAGAAAGCGGAGCTCTTGTGTACCTTGTCTACATGGCAACCAAATCCGGCGCACAGAACTTCGATTCACCGAATTTTACGACACCGGCGGGAGCGACATCGTATTCCGTCGGCGGACTCGGTTCCGGCACCTACTACTTCGTTGTCAGAGCACGGGACAGCGCCGGAAATAGCGACACCAATACCGTTGAAAGATCATGCACAATACTGTACTAGGGGTGGGAAAGGAAGGTCGTCTGCCTATCCGCTGGACCCGGAAGAACCGCCGACGCCGTGATTTCTGACACCATGCCGGGGAGAGGCGTCCGCGACGCCGGTCTGTGATACTGAACGAGGGTACCCGCACATGAGAAAACTACTTGGAGCGATCTGTTTTTCGGTACTGGCATTCACTACGGCTGTCTGCCCGGCCGCCGACCTCCGCATGCAGTCGGGCTTCACTTTCGACTGGTGGAGCGACAACAGGAGCAACGACGCACGGCAAATCGCCGTTCCCGTGAGGGTAGAAGGAAATGCGGGCGATTTCTCCGCCACCCTGCTGACGGCCCATGTGGACACACGCCTCAACCCGGAGGGCCGGGACAGTGCATCCCTGGGCGCCTTTGTGGACACGAAGCTGGTTACCTCCTACCAGATCATTGACAGGCTCCCCATCGACATCATCATCGGACTCGACTTCAACCTCCCCACCGGCAAGACAAACCTTTCCAGGCGTGAACTGAACCTCATCATGGATCCCGATCTCATCCCCATCGTCAATTTCGGTGAGGGGTTCAACGTCAATCCCACCGTCACCCTGGCGGGACAGTGGGGGAACTGGGCGGCCGGGCTCGGTTTCGGCTATCTCTGGCGGGGGGAATACGATTACAGCGCCGAGATCGGCGTTACGGACTACAGCCCGGGCGACATCATCACCATCAACGGAGAGGCCCGGTACTACGTCACCCCACGGCTCTACTCACGTCTGTTTGCAGGCCATTCGTGGTACGGCAGGGACACGGTACGGGGCATTGACTCCTATCAGGAAGGGGGCTTCACCGCTGCGGGGGCCGGCGTCAACTATTCGCCGGCGGAACAGTGGAATATTGATATCTCCTTCCGTGGAATTTTCCGCGAGAAGAGCAAGTTCCCGTCGACAACCGGCGCGATGGACACCGAACCGTACAATATCCACGGCGACGAATGGGTCGCCGATGTGGGAGTCCGCTACCTTGTTGACGAGAAGACGGCGGTGGGTTCCACCTTCCAGGGACGCTGGCATTCCGGAAACGACTATCCGGAAGCCGCATCACGCCACATCGGAGCACGGGAAAAGTACTCCCTGGGGGTAAAGGCAGTGCGCGCGCTCACCCCCCATTTGGAAGCCGGCCTGGATGTGCGGGGATTCCTCAAGCACGACGAAAAGGCCAATTTCCCCCAGTACCAGCCCGAACGGCATTTCACGGGGTTTTCCGTGGCACTGGTGCTTGCCGGAAAGTTCTAGAGTTCTTCCGCTGCCTTTCCCGCCGCCTCCAGCCATCCCGACACCCCCCCGGCAGGCGGAGCGGTCTTGGAAACGGCCTTGCGGATCTTTCCCGTTTCCACCTCCACCAGACGGAGATCGAGACGCATCTGCTTCCCCACCATCTGGTAGCCGCCGAACACCATGAATCGCGCACCCGCAAGCCTGCCGACGCGCAGCCGCGTCCCCTCATCCGCCAATTCCGACGAGCCGAGACGGAGCTCCTCCAGGACGCGCAGAAGACGAGTCCTCTCCACGACCGTATAGGTTCCCTTCCTGTGCAGGGACTCTCTCACCCGCTCCGAAAGGACATCTCCCAGATCAATCCGTGACAGGCCCGGGCTCACGTCCTCAATCTCCCAGACGGCGACCGTTGCCTTCCGTTCCCCCATTCCGCTCATATCCGGTACGGGAGCGCAGGAAAAACAGCAGAGCAGAAGGCTCACGAGACCAATTACGGCAGCTGGGGTCATCCGGAGTGAACGAAGGATGACTTCAACTGCCGAATATATGTTAGAGGGCCGACGTTTCATACAGTCTCTCCTGGACCTTGTCGTCCGCTTTCAGCTGTCGTTGCCGGTCAACCGGCTTCACCCGGGCGAAGTCCTGTTCCACCGCGACCACCTCCACCTGACCGACCTTTTTGGGCGTGCCCCGAAGTGTCTTGCCCCGGTACTCGACGGCCTCCTCCTCTTCCACCACGTCGAACCGGCTCCCCACAACCACTCCCTGTTTGGAACCGATATTGATGATTGCCTCGCTTCCCGCCACCTTCGCCACATACCCGCGCAGCGGGTACCTGGTGATCACGGTCTTCAGGATTTCACGGTTGAGGTCCAGCAATTCCCGATCAAGGGATGAGGCGGGTCCCAGCTGTTTCGTCACGAGCTGGGGCACCTCGGAGGTTTCCGTGTCTATGAGCCGGAACGTGAATATCGCCTCCTGGGGAAGATAGGTCAGCGTGCCGGTCCCGATGAGCTTCGCAGCAAGCACCTTTCCCAGCCGGAGCGCGGTATCCGGATCCGCCAGCTCGGAACTGCCGATATTCAGCTCTTCCAGAAGCCGCTCCATGAGAACTCGCTCCACCACCTTCACCCTTCCTGATGCGTTCAGACGGCTGGTCAGTTCCGAGGTGATGACGGCGGAAAACCCTTCCCGCTCCGGAAGCCCGCCCTTTTCCTCAAAATCGACAAAGGTGAGAATGGTGGGACGGGAAGTCCAGGAATCCTCAGGGGGCTTTTCCATTTTACGGCTCCGGAATCTCTCCGCCAGTTCCCTGACCAGCCGATCCATCCTTTCCTTGCGCTTCGCGTCCTTGTCCAGGTCGAGCATCTCCTGCGCCCTCCTGGCGAGCACCCC
>JAAZOO010000397.1 GCA_012797715.1 Geobacteraceae bacterium
AATAAACCGGTTTCCGCAGACGTCCCTGCGCTGGATCCCTGCAGGAAGGGGGGTTGTCTGCCCATGAGTTATGGACGGATTAGTTCGCTCCGGAGATTATACGAGAGTACGGCAGGTTGAGTTGCCCGGAGAGGGCAAAGGGTAATTATACCTGCCGAATCCTGAAGATATCGACAGGCACACCGTTTTGGTGAAACACAATGGAGGGAAAAAAGCAGCGCAGCTATTCCATCGCTGCTCGTACAAGGACAGGTTTGAGGATTCGCTCGACTTCACGGGGGGAAATGGCGACAAGAAAGCCGCGCTTTCCGCCGTTGAGATAGATGACGGGGAGATGAAGGATGGTTTCTTCCATATAGACCGGCAGCGCACGTCGCGTGCCGAAGGGAGAGGTGCCTCCCACCAGGTATCCGGTAAGGCGCTGGGCTGTTTCCGGGGAGCAGGGAGAGATGGACTTGACGCTCAAGTGACGGGCAAGGTTCTTGGTGGATACTTGACGATCGCAATGCATAAGGACGATGAAAGGATTTCCCCCATCATCCTCCATAATCAGAGTCTTGATCACGGCATGCTCATCTACGCCGAGCTCTCTGGCGCCGACGGCCGTGCCCCCCTTATCCTCATACTCGTACAGGAGGGGCATATAGTCCGCTTTCTTTTCCCGCAGCAAACGCACCGCCGGTGTAACCGGAAATCTGTCTTTTGCCATGCCTGTTCCCGTATTGCGGAGTGGGTGTCCGGACAATGGTAGTACCGTCCGCAAAAAAGCCCCGGATGTCTCCGGGGCTCTCTCCAATCGGTATGCCTTCCTACTACAGTTTTACAACGTTTGCAGCCTGAGGCCCCTTGGCGCCCTGTACGACATCGAACGACACCGCCTGTCCTTCCGAGAGGGTCTTGAATCCCTCTCCCTGGATGGAAGAAAAGTGAACAAAGACGTCTTCTCCGTTTTCCTGCTCGATAAAACCGAAACCCTTGCTGTCATTAAACCACTTCACCACACCATTTGCCATTCCAGCTTCCTCCTGTAATTTGCTTCCGCGGTTTCCCTGCGGGCTTGCCACGCGCCCGTCGCACGGCCGGAGAACCGGCCAGCATTGCTTGTGTAACGATTATCAGACCGTCCGTGTCGCCTGATCCGATCCGAGACTCTCCTGCAAAGCGGCGTGGGCCGCGGCAAGGCGGGCGATGGGCACCCGGAACGGGGAACAGGAAACGTAATCAAGGCCGACCTGATGACAGAAGATAACCGATGCGGGATCTCCTCCATGTTCGCCGCAGATCCCGATTTTGAGATTGGCGCGGGTGGAGCGTCCCTTTTCACACCCGATCTTCACAAGCTGGCCGACCCCCGACTGGTCGATGGAAACGAACGGATCTTCCTGCAACACCCCCTTTTCAACGTACAGGGGGAGGAACTTGCCGGCGTCGTCCCGGGAGAGGCCGAAGGTGGTCTGTGTCAAATCATTGGTGCCGAAAGAGAAGAATTCCGCCTCGCGGGCTATCTCGTCGGCCACGAGGGCTGCCCTCGGCAGCTCTATCATGGTGCCGATGAGGTAGTTCACCGTGACGCCATAGCGGGACATCACCTCTTCGCAAACAGCCACGGCATTGGCCCTGAGGGTGCGCAGTTCCTCGACCACCGCCACCAGCGGGATCATTATCTCCGGCACGATGGTG